>JAUNTT010000007.1:0-26523 GCA_030538555.1 Micrococcus sp. | reverse complement strand
TGTCGGGTCGAATCTCGGCGTTCTGAGGCCTCAGAACACCGAGATTCGACCCGAAAACGGAGGGTGGTCGGAGCGGATGGGCTGTGAGCTGGATTACACTCGGGGCACACGTGAGGGCCAGGCGCCCTCCTCCGTGAACACTCGCAAAGCAACACCCATCATCACTCGCACCTCACGACGCCGGCCCATCACCGGTGTCCGACACCGATGGAGGACCGAATGAGCTCACTCGTGCTCGCGCTGATCGGCCTGGCCATGATGATCGGCGGGTACCTGCTGTACTCCCGCTTCCTTGGCCGCAAGATCTACCGCCTCAGCGACTCGTACACCACCCCCGCCCACCGCTTCCAGGACGGTGTGGACTACGTCCCCACCAACAAGCTGGTGCTCTGGGGCCACCACTTCACCTCCGTCGCCGGCGCGGCACCCATCGTGGGCCCCGCCGTCGCCGTGATCTGGGGCTGGGGCCCGGCCTTCCTCTGGGTCACCCTCGGCACCATCTTCTTCGCCGGCATGCATGACCTCGGCGCGCTGTGGGCCTCGGCCCGCAACAAGGGACTGTCCGTGGGCACCCTGTCCGGGCGCTACATCGGCAAGCACGGGCGCAACCTGTTCCTCGTGGTGATCTTCCTGCTGCTGCTCATGGTCAACGCGGTGTTCGCCGTGGTCATCGCCAATCTGCTGGTCTCCACCCCGACGTCGGTCATCCCCACGTGGGGTGCCATTGTCGTCGCCCTGCTCGTCGGCCAGGCCATCTACCGGTTCAAGTGGAACCTGGCGATGGTGTCCATCGTGGGTGTCGCGGCCCTCTACGGCCTGATCCTGCTCGGCGATGCGTTCCCGATTGTGCTGCCCGAGACGATTCTCGGCGTCAGCGCGGCCACCTTCTGGATCATCGTCCTGTTCCTCTACGCCGGCGTCGCCTCGACTTTGCCGGTGTGGATGCTCCTGCAGCCGCGTGACTACATCAACGGTCTGCAGCTGTTCATCGGCCTCGGTCTGCTCTACGGCTCGATCATCATCTCCAACCCCACCGTCGTGGCGCCGATGTTCAACAACGACGTCCCCGCCGGGACCCCGGGGCTGTTCCCGCTGCTGTTCGTCACCATTGCGTGCGGCGCCATCTCCGGCTTCCACGGCATCGTCTCCTCGGGCACCTCATCCAAGCAGCTGGACAAGGAGACCGACGCGCGCTTCGTCGGCTACTTCGGCGCCGTGGGCGAGGGCATGCTGGCGCTGGGTACGCTCATCGCGGTGTCCTCCGGCTTCCGCACGCTTGCGGACTGGGAGAACGTCTACGCGGAGTTCGGTGAGGGCGGCGTCGGGGCTTTCGTCACGGCGGGCGGCTCCATCATGAACGCGGGTCTCGGCATCCCCGAGTCGCTCTCCGCCACGGTGCTCGCCACGATGGCGGTCCTCTTCGCCGCCACCACGATGGACACGGGCGTGCGTCTGCAACGCTTCGTGGTCGCGGAGATCGGCGGCATGATGGGCGTGCGTCTGGGCCCCGCGGTCGCCACGATCATCGCTCTGGTCACCACCATGGCCCTGGCCTTTGGTGCGAGCGGCGACGGCACCGGCGGCATGATCATCTGGCCGCTTTTCGGCACCACCAACCAGCTCATGGCCGCCCTGACGCTGTCCATCGTCACGATCATGCTGATGCAGCTGCGCCGGAACTTCTGGCCGGTGCTGATACCGCTGGTGTTCGTGCTCATCGTCTCGGTGGCCGCGCTGCTAATTCAGCTGGGCACGTTCTTCTCGCAGGGCAACTGGCTGCTGGTGGTCATCGGCGCCGCGGTGCTGATCTGCGCCCTGTGGGTCGCGGTGACCGCCGTGTCCGCGATGGTGCAGGCCTACCGGGATCCGCCCGTGACCGAGGAGCAGCTGCTCGCCGCCGAGGATGACGAGCTGAAGGTCCAGGCGGGCAAGAAGTTCTGATGACCGCACCCGAACAGTCCTGGAGGGAGCGTGTCGCCGCGGCCTCGCGCACCCTCCAGGACCTGTTCGCAGGCCCCTACCGCACAACCTTCGAGCGGGCGAAGCGCGACGACGACGATCTGTTCATGATGATGGTCCTCTCCGATGCCCTCGGCGTGCCCAACCCGGCCGGTTATTACACGCTCGAGCTGCTCCCCGCCGTCTATGACCGTTTCCACGAGTGGCACCGTCGCATGGGCATGGACCGCTCGCCCCTGGACAACCTCTCCTGTTGCTGAGCGGGCAGCTCTCCACCGGATCGCCACCGCGTGGCGCGGTCTGCGTGATGCGGACCGCGCCCGACGCCGCCCGCACCGATCCATGCCAATCCACACGTTCATGCCAACCCACAAGGACGACGTCGTGAGACCTCCCTCCCCCGCTCTGCTGGAGCTGCTCGGACAGCGCCGCGTCCTGTTCTTCGGCGGCAAGGGCGGCGTGGGCAAGACGACGCTGGCCTCGGCCACCGCGCTCGCCCTGGCCCGGCAGGGCCGCCGCGTGCTGGTGGTGTCCACGGATCCCGCCCACAATCTCGGCCACCTGTGGGACACCCGGGTCGGCACGACGACGACGCCCCTGTTCTCCGACGCCGGCTCCGGCGGCGCGGTGCTCGGCATGGAGATCGACGCCGACGCGGTGGCAGCTGAGCACCTGCGCACGGTCGAGGCCACGGTGCGCGCCATGATGCCGGAGCATCTGCACGGCGAGGTCCGCCGCTACTTCCGGCTCGCGGAGGCCTCGCCCGGCACGCACGAGGCGGCGCTGCTGGAGAAGATGTGCACCGTCGTCGTGCAAGCCCTGGCCGAGGTCGACGTGCTGATCTTCGACACGGCCCCCACCGGGCACACCGCACGCCTGCTGGCCCTGCCCGAGCTGATGAGCACGTGGACGGACGGACTGCTGCGCCGCCGCGAGCAGTCCGAGCGCTTCGCCGATGCCATCACCGGGCTGACTCGGCCGCGCGACGACTGCGATGCCACGACCCGGGCCGTGCTGGGCGACGGCCCGCCCACGCCGCGGCGGGCGGGCGGGTCGGCGAGCCAGCGCCGCGACGCGGACATCCGCCACCTCCTTGAGCGCCGCAAGCACCTGTTCGAGCGCATGCGTGCCGTGGTGACGGATCCCGGGACGACCACCTTTGTGATTGTGCTGATCGGCGAGCGCATGCCCGTGCTGGAGTCGCAGGCGCTGTACGGCCAGCTCGAGGACGCGGGCGTCGACGTCGGGGCGCTGGTGGTGAACCGCCGCTCTCCCGCCGACGCCGGGGAGGTTCTGGCCGAGCGCGCCGCGCTCGAGGCGGAGCAGGTGGCGGCGCTGCGCGGGCTGATTCCGCGCGTCCCGGTGGTTCAGGTGCCGCAGACGCGTGGAGGGCTCAGCGGTGCCGCGCAGCTGGGTGCGGTGGCTGACCTGCTCGCCGGGCGGTGAGCGGGGCAGTGAGGAGTGCAGTGACCCCACTCCTTGCGCTGTCGGGTCGAATCTCGGTGTTCTGACGCCCCGATAGCGACGAGATTCGACCCGAAAACGGAAGGGACGGGATGGGGGCGGTGGCTTGACAGCTCGTCGCTCCTGAGGGCTGGATGGAGCATGGCGCACCTGATGCTCGCACCGCTTCCCACGCCGCCGACGCCGCGCGAGGCCTCTCCCCGGCGGCCCTGGCTGGTCCTGATCGGCGCGGTCATGATGATCCTGCTCCCCCTCATCGATGGGCTGTTCCTGGCATTGGCGCCGCTGCTGCTGGCCTTCGCCGACCTTCCCTGGTTCTTGTACCCGCTGACCACCGTGCTGCCCGTGATCGGGATTGTCCTGTGGATTGCAGCGATCATCGACACGGACACCAGATTCCGGCAGCTCCCCACACGGCTCACCCTGATCATCGCCAGCCTGATCGCGGCCGCCCTGGTGGCCATTCGAGCGGTGGGGTTCTGGTATCTGGCCCTCGTGACCGACTCCATCGGCCATGGCATCATGGCGCTGTTGACGCCCCTCCCCCTCGGGCTCATCGGCCTGGTCCTGCTCGTCCGCGTGGTGTGGTCGATGAACGTCACCGAGGGGTTCCCCGCGTACCGGTGAGCGATGTCACGCGCGTCCGGGCCCTCGCTCCCGCACACGTCAGTGACACCCCCGCGGGTCGCGCCGTAGGCTGATCCACGATGCGCAACCTCACTCCCGCCCCGGTCCAGGATCTCAACGCCCGCCGCCACCGGCTGCGCCGCTACCGCGCGGTCATCTTCGACATGGACGGCGTCGTCACGGACACCGCCAGCGTCCACGCGGCCGCCTGGAAGTCGCTCTTCGATGAGGCGCTGCCCGCCGTCGGCGCCCTCGAGATCAACGCCGACGCCGTCGCGAACGACCCGGCGGCGCTGCGCGAGTTCGACGCCCACGTGGACTACCTACATCACGTGGACGGCCGGCCCCGCGAAGACGGCGTGCGCGCGTTCTTCGCCTCCCGCGGTCTCACCGTACCGGAGGCCAGCGAGTCGAGCGCCGGCGGTGAGCACGTGCAGGTGGACTCCGCCGCCGACGACGACGCTCCCCTCGAGTCCCAGCCCGCGGACCCGAACGTCACCGTCCAGGCCCTGGCGGCCCGCAAGCAGGGCTACTTCGAGGATGTGCTGGCCCGCGACGGCGTCCGCGTCTTCCCTGAGGCCCAGGCCCTGCTCGATGCGCTGCACGCCAAGGGGGTGCCGGTGGCGCTGGTGACCTCCTCGAAGAACTCGCATGCGGTGCTCACCGCGGGTGGGGTGCATGAGCTGTTCCCGGTGATCGTGGACGGCAATGTGGCCACTGAGCGTGGCCTGGCGGGCAAGCCGGATCCGGCGATGTTCTGGGAGGCCGCTCATGAGCTGGGCGTGGATCCGGCGGACGCCGTCGTGCTGGAGGACGCCGTGTCCGGTGTCAAGGCTGCCGCGGACGGTCGCTTCGGCCTGGTGATCGGCGTCGACCGTGAACCGGAGCTGGGCAAGGCGCGCTTGAAGGATGCCGGCGCGCACCTGGTGGTGGAGGACTACGGGACCCTGGAGATCGACAAGCGCACGGTCGCGCCCTTCGACGCCGCCTGGGTGCTGCGCTGGGACGACTTCGACCCGGAGTCCGAGGGCACCCGCGAGGTGCTCTGCACGCTGGCCAACGGCTACTGGGGCACGCGCGGCTCCATCCCGGGCACCCGCATCTCCGATGTCCACTACCCCGGCAACTACCTGGCCGGCGTCTTCAACCGGCTGACCTCGATGGTCCAGGGCAAGGCCGTGGACACCGAGCACATGGTCAACATCCAGGACTGGACGCCGCTGATCGTCACGCCGCGCGGCGGCAAGCCGCTCCTGCCCGGTGAGGAGACCCTGCTGGACTACCACCAGGAAATGGACCTGCGCCGCGGCGTGCTCTCCCGGACCATGGTCTTCCAGGACGACGCCGGTCGCCGCACCTCCGTGCACACCCGCCAGTTCCAGTCCCTGGCCAACCGTCACCTCGCCTCGATCGAGCTGACGGTGACCGCGGAGAACTGGTCCGGCGAGCTGACCGTGCGCTCAATGATCGACGGCCGCGTGGCCAACCTCAACGTCTCGGATGATCGCACCCTGGCGAACAAGCACCTGCGCCCCGTGTCAGCCAAGGCCGTGGACGGGGAGACCGTGGTGCTGGAGACCAAGACGAGCCAGTCGAAGATCCACATCGCGATGGCGGCCCGCACCCGCCAGGTGGCCCCCGTGGGCCATGAGCAGCCGATCCGCCGCCCCGTGGACGACCCCACGGGGCTCGTCATCGGCCAGGACATCGAGCTGCGCGTGGACCAGGGTGTGCCGCTGGTGCTGGAGAAGACCGCCGCGGTCACCAACACGCATGACCACGCGATCGCCTCGGTGGAGGAGTCGGCCGTCAAGACGCTGCAGCGCTCGCCGAACTTCCGCAACCTGCTCACCCTGCACGAGCAACGCTGGGGCACCAACTGGGATCGCTTCGCCGTGCGCATCGACCTCGCGGAGGACTACGCGCATCAGCGGCGCTCGACGGCGTCGCTCAACGAGGGCGAGAGCTTCGAGCACCCGGAGCTGTCCTCGGGTCAGTCCAAGTCCGTGGGCTCCGCGGCCACAATGGGCAAGGACGGCGCCTCGCTGCGCCAGCAGCTGGCCCTGAACCTGCACACCTTCCACGTACTGCAGACCGCCTATGGCAAGCGCCGGGACCTAGACGCCTCCGTGGGTGCCCGCGGTCTGCACGGCGAGGGCTACCGCGGCCACATCTTCTGGGATGAGATCTACATCTTCCCGATGCTCACGATGCGCCGCCCGGAGCTCACCCGCGGCCTGCTGATGTACCGCTACCGCCGGCTCAACGAGGCCCGCGCGAATGCCCGCGCCGAGGGCTGGGCCGGAGCGATGTACCCGTGGCAGGGCGGCTCGGACGGGTCCGAGGAGACGCCCACGGAGCTGTGGAACCCGCGCAACCAGCAGTGGATGCCGGACAACTCCCACAATCAGCGTCACGTGTCCCTCGACGTCGCCTACTCGGTGCTGCGTTACATCGAGGTCACCCGCGATCGCTCCTTCATCGCGGACTACGCGGCCGAGATGCTCGTGGAGATCTCCCGCTTCTTCACCTCGATGACGCTGCACAACGCGGCCACGGACCGCTATGAGATCCACGGCGTGATGGGACCGGACGAGTTCCACGACGGCTACCCGGACACCCCGGGCTCGGGTCTGCGCAACAACGCCTACACCAACGTGCTGACCTCGTGGCTGCTCTCCGAAACGGCCCGCCTGGTGCGCTGGATGGACACCCTGGATGATCCCCTCACGGAGGTCATGGAGATCTCCGAGGAGGAGATCGAGCACTGGGAGGACGTGGCCGCCAAGCTCACCATCCCCTTCTTCACCGAGGGCGAGGAGGCCGGGATCCTGGCCCAGTTCGAGGGCTACCAGGACCTGCTGGAGTTCGACTGGGACGCCTACCGGGAGAAGTACGGCAACATCGGCCGCATGGACCTGATCCTGCAGGCCGAGGGCGACGCCACCAACCGGTACAAGCTCTCCAAGCAGGCCGATGCGCTCATGCTGACCTACCTGTTCAGCCCCGAGGAGCTCGACGACATCCTGCAGAACATGGGCTACGAGCTGCCGCGTGAGAACTTTGAACGCACCGTGGCCTACTACGCGGCGCGCTCCACGCACGGCTCCACGCTCTCCCGGCTGGTACACGCCTGGGTCACCGCTCGCACCGATCCGGACACCTCGTGGGATCTGTTCACGGAGGCGCTCGAGTCGGATCTCTCCGATACGCAGGGTGGCACCACACGCGAGGGCATCCACTTAGGCCTGATGGCCGGCACGGTGGACACCGTCATCCGCTGCTACGCGGGACTGGAGACGCGCGGCGGCACGCTGCGCGTGAATCCGGTGCTGCCCCGGCAGTTGCCCGGTGCCACCTTCACCATTCGCTTCCGCGAGCAGCCCGTGAAGATCCGCATGGATCAGCAGCAGGTCACGGTCTCCGCGCAGTCGGGCATGACGCAGCCGATCGAGGTGCTGCTGGTCGGTCAGCCCCACACGCTCACCCCGGACGGGGAGATCACGGTCCCGCTCAGCTGAGCCGACCGCCGGCGTGCCCCCCCTCGCGTTCAGGAAACTCGGGCACGCAGATGACCCACTCCACCCGCCAGATCGGCGGTTGAGTGGGTCATCTGCGGGCCCGGGTGGCGTAGGCGTGCCGGGCGGTGTCAGATGCGGTGCAGGATGCGGAAGCGTCGATCACCGGCGTCGACCGTGTCTAAGAGCTGATGGCGGCGTTTGGCCCAGTGACGGACGTCCAGACGCTCGACGACCCGTGTGGAGAGGAGGGAAACGATGAAGGCTGACTCCTGCTGGTCGACAAGGACCCACTGACGGCCGTCGGAGAGCTGATCGTGGATCGACGTGACACCTAACAGTCCTCTCAGGGTCGCCAGCACCTGGCCTTGCGGCATGGGCGCCACCGAGTACACGATGTCCTCTGGTCCGATGAGGGGACCCAGAAGGCGACGTGTGACTGATTCGTTCATCGTCACCCTTTCTCTCCGTGCTGCTGCTGGTGCCGTGTCGTTGACCGTCCGCGGCGGGTCCGGCTCACCGATCATCCCCGAACAGAGCTCCCGTCCACTGCACCCTTTCGGGCACATTTGAGGGCAGTCAGTCGACGTAGTGGTGACTGGTACGAGTCCCGGGGTGTCAGTGCCTCAGAGGAAGGGTGACGCGCACGTGCCAGCGCCCGTCGTGCGGTCCGATGTCCGCGCGACCGCCGAGAAGATGCGCCCGCTCTCCGATATTCAGCAGTCCGTACGCACCGGAAGCGAGCTCGGGCTTGGAACGCACCTCAGCCGACACGTCGTTGGCGATGTGCAGGCCCAGTTGACCTCCGGTGACGCGCACATCGAGGCTGACGTTGGCCCCCGTGGGCGCATGCCTGACGACGTTCGCGCACGCTTCTTGGAGAATGCGATCCATGGTGGTCTGCACAGACCGGGGCACCTCCGCTTCATCGGGCAGGTCGATGCTCTGATCCACAAGAAACCCCTGGTCCTGAAGGCGAGCGACGGCGCCCCGCGCTCCCCGAACCAGGCTCATGGCGGAGACGGTCGCCAGATCCTCTTGCGCAGAGCGCTCTGGCGGGGAACTACCCGTGGAGGCGTACAGAACATCGAGCAGGCCGCGCAGATCCGTGTGGGTCTGACGGGCCGTGGACGCAACGGTGGCCAGTACCTTCGACTGCTCTGTGCGATCGCTGAGGTAGCGGCTTCCCTCCGCCTGCAATGCAATCACGGAGAGATTTTGTGCGACGACGTCGTGGAGGTCCCGCGCCATGCTTCGACGCAGATCGGCAATGGCACGATCTTGCTGCTCATAGGCCTTGATACTGGCTTCCTGGGCTTCATGTGCCAGCACGCCCAGACGTCGCGTGAAGAGTCCCACAGTCACGCCCGCAGTGAGTCCAGGCACGGTCACCAGGAGGGTAAGCCAGACCTCAGGATGCAACGCCGCGGACACCCCACTCGCAAACAGGTGACCGACGAAGAAGAACACCAAGGCGCGGGTCCGTAGGTGGCGCCCTGCGAGGAAGGCGATCCACGGAACGAGCAGGACGCTCACGATGGAGGAGTCCGTGGGTGCAGCGACGATCGTTGCCAGAACGGAACAGGCCGCCATGGCGACCAGCCCTGCTGGCGTAGCGAGGAGGGCGATGCCGAACAGCAATACTCCCAGCGAATCGCCAGCAAGAGCACCCAAGACCGACTCCCCCGCCGGAGTGTCCACCGTGACGAGTACCAGCTCGAGGCTGACCAGTAGGACACCGACCATCACGCACGCGACACTGACGGGTCTGCTCACCCGAGGTGGCTCCCTGTGCAGCGTTGCGAAGAGCCTGCGCACGATAATTCCTTCCGATGACTGCCACCCATCATCGCGCAATCACGTGACGGATGACGACCACCAACCTCCGTCACCCGTCAACGATGACGGGACCCTCAGCAGGATCGGAAAAACTTGCAGAAAATTCGCGTGCCGATCCCCAGGGTCGAGACTGGGCTATCTAGAGCTGCCAACGGTGCCCACCTCGGCTCCTCCGCGACGGCAACAACGCGAACGCTCGGCGATGGCCCATGCTCCGACTCCTGGCCCAGCGCATGCGGGGCAGACAAAATGAGGAGGGTCAGGGCGAGAGTGGTGCCGGCCAGACGACGCGCATTCTGGCTGGTGGAGAGTGTGACAGGTGAGGTGTTCTTCATGGTTCTAGCCTGGCCCGTCAGCGAATGCGGTGTGCACCTCACTTCGGGCAGTCTTCCGATGGCCATTCTGATGAACGCAACTGAGCAAGCGCGCCACACTCCCTCGATCTTGCGAGGTCCTAGGATGTCGTCTATGGACCCCATCACCGTCCTCGTCGTTGACGACGAGCCGCTCCTCGCCCAGGCGTACGAAATGATTCTCGGCTCGGATCCCGGCATCACGGTGGTGGGTGCCGCACGCGACGGCATGGAGGGCGTGGAGGCGTACCAGCGCCTCAGGCCCGACGTGGTGATCATGGACCTGCGTATGCCCGTCCTCGACGGCGTCCAGGCCACCCGCCAAATCATCGAGTTCGACCCGCAGGCTCGCATCCTCGTGGCCACGTCGATGTCGACTGAGGAGTACTTGACGCCGGCATTGGCGGCCGGTGCAAGCGGGTACCTCGCCAAGGACACCGATGGGCAGCGCCTGCAGCGCGCCGTCCATGATGTCGCGGCCGGGACGGTGGCCCTGGGGCCGAGTGTCGCACGAGACCTTGTCAAGCTCGCCGTGCAGCACGCAGAGGCTGAGTCTTCGATGCATCCCTCCGGCTCCTCTCGCACCCCTCGGTCCGACGACCGAGCCAATGACCAGCCGCTCAGAGACCCCCTGACACCCCGAGAGCAGTCTGTCCTTGATCTCCTCGCCGAGGGCCTCACCAATCAGGAGATGGCGCAGCGGCTGTTCCTGTCGGACTCCACGGTCAAGTCCAACCTGGCGCGAGTGATGCACAAACTGGGGGCCAACAACCGGGTCCAGGCCCTCCTGCTCGGCGTGCGCCACGGTCTCGTGGAACTGCCGCACTGAAATCGCGTTGGACGGCAATTCAGTGCGGCCGCTCCGGCGGTCAGAAGGCGACGCTGAGCGCGGTAAGCCCCGCCGCTGAGGCCAGCCCGACTGCCAGGCGCGTCGTGGGGACGTGGTCCCGACGCACACGGAGCACCAGGGCGCTCAGCGCGAGGGCTGCGACCACAATCGCCATGCGCCACCACAGCTCGGGCAGCTCGCCCATCAGCAGCGCGCTGCCGTGGACAGCCAGCAGTGTTGTGGACAGGGACAGCGTATGCAGTCCGATGCCCCAGCGGTGCGCCTGCGGGATCGTGTATCGCTCCATGAGCCGGGCCGTGGAGAAGTAGAGGGCGAAGACAACCACGAGCGCAACGACGGAGACCAGTCCTGCGACGCCCAGGGCCAGATCCACGAAGGCAGTGTCCAGCCCCTCCCCGGCTTCAGCGACTACGGCGCCTCGCGTCGAGTCGAGGACATGCGGCAGGCGAAGGCCCGCCACAGTGCTGGCGATGAGAAATGCAACCCAGCTAACCCAGGCCCGTGTAGGGCCGGTGACCGGCGCGGGGTCTGCGTTGCGGGCGGGGGCCGAGACGTGACGGCGAGACCAGCCGTAGGACAGCGGTGCGGTAGAGGCGGACATGGGACGACCTTCTTTCTGTGGTGGGCGTGGGCAGACGAGCTTCAGTGCAGGGAGATGACGAGATATTCGATGCCAGCGGCGACAACGATGATGCCGACCGCGACGATGAGAACGGTGATCGCGGAAGGAAGTGCGCTGATGTAGCGCCGCATGAAACCCTCTTGCCGGGCACTGCCCGGCGGAGTCATGGCGTGTATCAGTGGCAGCAAACCTGCGGCGGCGGCGATGGCTACGCCCAAGAACTCGAGCGGGGCATAGCTCACAGTCGAGCTCAGGACGGTGTCCCACCCCGCACCGTCGATGGAGATGCGGGAGGTCGCTCCTACCCAGACACCGATCAACGGAACCGTCACCGCAGTCACCACTCCGGCGGTCAGCACGCCCCCGAAGGCCAGCAGGGCGGCACCGAGATTGCGCGCGAGGATCTCTGCGTAGGTCCACTCCACGTCCACGGTGTGCGTTCCGCCCAGCAGGTCCGAGGGGAGAGATCCGGTGGTGGACTGGCCGACAAGGACTCCCGCCGCTGCCAGCGCAAAGACCACGGCGATGGCGCCCGCGAGGTGACGCCACGAGGGGTGTGCCAGGAGTCGGCGTCGTCGGCCGGACGCCTCCGGCCGCTCGCGCCCGGCATGCGCCGGACGAGTGCCGGACAGTGCCGTGGTCGCGCTCGCATGGGTGTTGCTCATGGACGCTCTCCTTGCTCGTGTGCGTCGGCGACGTGCCCGACGGTGTCTTGAAGATGGGGTGCGGGCGGCCAGGCAACGACGCGGTCAGCGCAGAGGCCGGCGGGCGGTTGATGCGCAATGACGACCACGAGGCTCTTGCGCCCCCACGTGGTCAGCTCGTCGAGCAGGACGGCCAGCGAGTCATCGTCTAGGCCGTTGAAGGGTTCGTCCAGGATCACGGTGTCGAACTCGCCGAGGGTGCACTGCACGATCCACAGGCGCCGACGGTTGCCCGTGGAGAGTGACTCGGCGGGCATGTCCATCCAGGGACCGAGCCCGTACCGCTCGGCCCGCCGGAGTCCGACCGCCGGGTCGGCGCCCACCCACCGGGAAGCGAAGACGAGGTGATCGTGGACGCTCATCATGGGGTAGAGAGCCGGCTCCGTGCGGCAGACTCGGCGGCGGGCGTGAGCCGTGGGGCTGGACGCCGGATGACCGTTGACCAAGACGTCGCCTTCACGCGGTCTCAGGTAGCCCGCCAGCAGCTCAATCAGGGTGGACTTGCCACCACCGTTGGGACCGTGGACACGCACCAGGGCGGGCCCGCGCAGGTCCAGGGTGGCGGCCTCGAACACGGGAGCCTCGCGGGCATACCCGGCCGTGACGGACTTCAGGCGGACAGAGAGGTCAGACGATGCGACAGGCATGCGATCGCTCCTATCGTGAGCAGGACGGTGACGACGGTGACGGAGACCGAGCCCAGCCCGGCCAGCAGGAACAGGGCGGGTCCCACTGAGGCAAGCAGGAGGGCGAGCAGCGAGGTGAGGATGCCCTCACCGGTGGCGCCGTCCGCGGTGCGTGGGGGTGGCACGAGGTGGTCGGCGACCACCGTGGCGGCCACTCCACCCACCACGAGGGGAAGAATGCTCACTCCGACCGGGGGCCACATGGCCGCCGCGGCGAGAGCGCCGAGGGCACCCGGCACCAACGCTGGAGTGAACAGCGCGACGGCCCACGAGGCGAGGACACCACCCCGGGAGGCACCCATCTCGATGCGGTGGCGCAGGTGGCGGCCAAAGCGGTGCCGTCCCAGATCGCCGACGGCAGTCTCCCCCAGGGCGATGCCCAGCAGCGCCGCACCCAGGACGAGCGGTGCGGTCACGACCGCGAGGGGATCTTCCACCGTGAAGGCACCGGGTCCCAGACCGAGGACCACGGAGTCCAGACGCTGCGCCCCGACCGCCCGCGCCGCGATGAGCCCCGAGGTGACGGTCATGACGGCCACGTGGATACGGCGCTCGGCTGCCCAGCGGGCTGTGCCCTGCCGCTGCGACCACAGGACCGCGGCGTCGCGCAGCACCGGCACCGCCGAGAGGCGTGGCAGCGACATCGCCGTGCGAGGTTGCAGGCCCACCAGGAAGGAGCGGCTCGCCAACAGCCGTCCCGCGTGCAGGGCCACGAGCGCCGCCACGGTGATCCCAGCCAGGCAGACCGCCAGCCACAACGCCCCGCCGGCGGGGACCGGCGGAGGATCGGTTGACACCGTGTGACCCTGCGCGGCGGTGTGCCAGAGTCGCGTGGCAAGCACGCCGAGAGCACCTCCGGCCACCAGAGCCGTCAGGACCTGGACCACGAGCGCCACCCGGGAGGGCCGCACTGGACGCCGAGCAACCGTCAGGGACGCCGCAGCCGTGACCGCGGTCCACACGACGGGGACCAGGACCAGGGTCGCCACGGCGATCGCCCACCACCTGCCCATGTCCGCGTCCGCAACGGCCACAGCAATGAGGAGTCCGACGCCGACGCTGGTCCACACACCCCCGGCCATGACCCAGCGGGGCGCGGCGTAGACGAGGTGCACCATCCACGCCGGGATGTCGAGGGTCCGAAAGTAAGGAATCGAGGGATGCCCGGAGACGCTCTCCCGCTGTCGGCCGGCCACCTCCGCCACCAGCACACCGGACAACGAGAGGCTGGCCAGCAGCGGCACCGTGGCGGTGACCACGGCCACCAGAGACCACCCCGACGGGAGCAGAGCCGCGAGGAACAGTCCCGCTCCGCATCCCAGCAGCACCAGGGTCACGGGGGCGAGCACCACGACGACGATGATCGCGGCGCGCGCGGTCGCGACACTCACAGAGAGGCCGAGGGAGGTCAAGAGCTCTGCAATGCGCAGATCCACGAGCATTCCGAGACGGCGCCACCGCGGCGGCGGACCGCCGATGCTGTCGGCGGCGCGTTCGACGCAGGCGGCACGCAGGACCGGTTCGGCGTTCTCGATGACGGGAGTGATGGCCATGGCTGTCTCCTTCCTCGGCTGAGGGCGGGGTGTGCGCACGAGGGCGGTGCTACTCGAAGCGGCGGGCCGTAGCCCGCGGAGCCCCGCTCGACTCCTGGCCGGCGAACAGCGCTGCCAGGACGCAACCGGCGCTGATAGCGAGGCCGAGGATGACCACGATGCGGACGGGGAAGAGGTCCAGCTGACCGGTGAGCAAGGTGGCGAAGCCGAAGAGCCCGAGCGCCGGCAGAACAGCGGACGCGGGACGCTGGATGTTCGTGGCCGGTAAGACGGCTCCCAACAGGGGCATCAGTGTGGCCACACCGACGGCAACGGTCAGCACGGTGATCTGGACCGAGGAGAGCGATGCGGGGAGGCGGTCGCCCCACAGCAAGCTCAAACCCACGAGGGCACCACAGATGCCGGCGGCGGCCAGGCCGAGTCGGAGATGAACGGTGGTGAGTGACATGGTTGTTTCCTTGAAGAGGGGTCCGGGCGCCGCGGGGTGAGCCCGCTGCGGCCGGTCCCAGATGGATGTCGTGTAGCTCAGGCGATGGCGACAGACTTGCCCTTGCGGAGGATGTACCAGCGGATGGTGGCCACGAGGGCAGAGCCCACGCCGAAGCCGAACGCGGCAGCCACCAGGGTGAGCGCGAGCCCACCGACCTGGACGGCGTTCACGATTTGGCTCGCGGCCGCCGTCGAGATGCCGAGGGAGCCGGCGACCCAGGCGAGTGCGACACCGCCGGCGACAAGGCCGACGACGGAGAGGGCAGCGGCGATGCCGAGCGAACGACGGGTGGCGGAAGCGTCGGTGGCGACGGTGGCAGTGGTGGACATGGTGGACCTCAGTTTCTCTTGTCCGGCGATGCGCCGGGTGTTGGTGTGGATCTCGGATCGTGGGTTCCCCCTGAGCCGATGACACGAATCTACGAGCGCACTGAAGGGCTCACTACGCCCGTTCGGGCACGGACGCCCCATCCCTCCTGGTCCGTTCCGGTCTCCGCATGGCCAGACCCAAAATAGCCTGACCCTGCCGTTCTACCCCCCACACACCGTCCAGCTCAGCTGAGCTGGTTCATCACCCGGTAGCGGTAGCCGTGGAGGGCGAAGGTGCGGAACATGCGGGCCCGTGAGGGGTCCCAGTCCGGCACCGCGCTCGCGTCGATCACCTGCGTGCCCCTCACGGTGAGCACGGTGGCCTGCCCCTCGTGGAGCACCAGCAGCCAGCGGCGATCCAGGTTGGCGGCACGCTCGCTGTCGCTGAACACGCCGAAGCTCAGCGCGTCCACCACGGACTTGAGCCGGGAGCGCTGGGCCTCACGGTCCAGGGCGCGCACGGTGTCATACGGGATGCCCTCCTCGGCGAGGATGCGCAGGGTCTGCTGATCGGCCATGTGGGTCTCCTGACGTGGGTGGTGGCTGAATGGAGGTGGGCTGTGGAGGGGCCGGCGCTCAGCGGATCGGCAGCGTCGCGCGGACCACCCAGTGGGACCCGGAGGGCTCCGCCGTGAGGCTGCCGCCGAACACGGCCACGCGTTCGCGCATGCCCGGCAGACCAAATCCCGACGACGGCGCCGCCCACTCGCGGCGCTGCCCTGCGGTCCGGGAGGTGGTGGCGGCGGCCAGCGCGGGCTCCACCCGCGGCAACGGGGAGCGGACGTCGAGCACGACGTGCCCGGCGTCGTCGCGGTGCGCGCTCATGTGGACCTCGCCGAGCCCGGCGTGCTTGAGCACGTTGGTGGTGGCCTCCTGGAGCACGCGCAAAACGGTCAGCTCGAGCGAGGGGGCCAGACCGGCCAGCGAGTCGAGATCGCGGGTGACGGTGAAGCCGGCCGCCTCGAGCCGAGAGACCAGGTCCTCGAGACGCGCCCCCAGGTCCGGGACGCCACCCTCCTGATCGCTGTCCAGATTGCGGTCCGAGCCGCGCAGGGCGGTGAGCATGCGCCGCAGATCCACGAGCGACTGGCGCGCCGCGGACTCGATGGCGCCCTGCGAGCGGGTGCGAGCCTCGTGGTCCGTGGTGGTCTGCAGCATGGCGGCCTGCATCGAGATGATCGTCAGGCCGTGGGCCACCACATCGTGCAGTTCGGTGGCGATGCGCTGCCGCTCGGACTCGGCGGCCGCCTCAGCGCGGCGGCGAGCCTCCTCGAGGGCCGCCAGCTGGGCGCGGGCCCGCATGCGGGCGCGGCGGACGATCAGCGCGGGGATCACCAGCAGGCCGGCGACGACGACCATCATGATGGTGACGATGCCGTCCGGGTCGAGGGGCGCGCCGATCATGGACAGCCCCGCGAGGACCACGAACACGGCCGCACTGATCGCGGCGAAACGGCGCTCGCTGTAGCGCGCCACCAGCGGAGCCGCCAGCCACGTGGTCACGAGGGGCGGCGCGAGCAGCAGCTCCGGATCGATGTTCGTGGCGGCGTGCAGGCCCACGGACGCCGCCAGCCACACCAGCGTGGCCACGGCGCCCAGGCTGACCTGCCACAGCAGCAGGATGCACAGCGCGGAGGAGAGCACAGAGGCCAGGAGCATGCCGCCGTCGTAGACCTCGTCCTCGAGCCAGAAGCTCATGTCGAGATCGGTGAAGCGGGTGCCGAAGAAGAGGAACAGATCCCAGGCCACGCCCAGCACGATGAGCGCGGCCAGCACGATCCGAATCCAGCCCCGCACCGGCTCACTGCGCAGCCAGCGGGGGAAACGGGTCTCCGGGGTCTGCGTGGCGGCCAGCTCGCGCCGCACGCTGGAGTCCATCAGTGCAGCTCCACGAGTCCCGCCCGGGCGGCGCGCAGCAGCACCTGGACGCGATCCCGGACCTGCCACTTCTCCATGACGCGGCCCAGATGCGACTTCACGGTGGCCTCGCCGAGGAAGAGTGCCTGGGCGATCTCGGCGTTCGAGCGGCCCTGCGCCAATTCGCGCACCACGTCCAGCTCGCGCGCGGTGAGCTCTTCGTGGGCCACCAGGGGCTCGACTGGACCGGAAGCCCCGGCCTGGGGCGTGGTGGCCGCGGCGATCAGGTCCTGAGCGACGGCCGCAGAGAAGGCGGCCTCTCCGGCGTGCACCCGGCGCACGGCCTCGACCACCTCGGCGGGAGGGGCGTCCTTGACGAGGTAGCCGGCGGCTCCGGCGCGCAGCGCGGGCACCAGGTACTGCTCGGAGGAGAAGGTGGTGATGGCCAGGACACTGGTCTCCGGCAGCTCGGCAGTGAGGGCCGCGGTGGCCGCCACCCCGTCCATGCGCGGCATCTGCATGTCCATGAGCACGACGTCGGGGCGTAGCTCGCGCGCCTGCTCGAGCGCCTGCTGGCCGTCTTCGGCACCGCCGACGACTTCCATGTCCTCCGCCAACGCCACAAAGTGCTCCAAGGCGGTGCGCATGAGCTGCTGATCGTCGGCAACAAGGACTCGAATCATGGGCTCCAGCCTAGGCGCTGACCTGGCGGGCGAGCACCGTCCCAGGGCGGTGTGCCGCCTCCCCCAAAAGGTGGGGTGCGCGTCCGTCGATCAGGCGCTACAGAAACCGCCCTAGGGCGCTCCCGCCGGCCGGCGCCGGGGCGGGAAGCTGGACCCATCAGCCGCCCTGGCCGACACGACCAGGACCTCGCACCACCGCAAGGAGCACCCTCATGAGCCTCATCGAGCAGACCCCGACGCCGGCCCGCTCGGCCACGCAGACCGCGCAGGCCACCGGCCGCACTGCGCACCCGGCGGGCACCGCCCGCGCCACCCAGCCCCAGCGACCGGGCAGCGGCGAGCCCCAGCCACCCGCCGCCGTCGTGATCGACTCAGTCACCAAGACCTACGGCGGCAACCGCGTCCTGGATCAGGTGAGCTTCACCGTGCCGGCCGGTCAGATCACCGGCTTCGTCGGTCCCAACGGCGCCGGCAAGTCCACGCTGCTGCGCGTGGTGCTCGGCCTGACCACCCCCGACTCCGGGACGGTCAGCCTGCACGGCGCCCCGACCCCGGCCCGCGGCAGCTCCTTCGTCCACGCGGCCCGCCCGGCCCACGAGGTCGGCGCGCTGCTCTCGGCCGAAACCCTGCCGGCGGCGATGACCGCTCGCGGCTACCTCACCTACGTCGCCGACACCCAGGGCCTGCCCCGCACCCGCGTGGCCGAGGTCCTCGAGACCGTCGAGCTCGCCCACGCCGCGGACCGCAAGATCAAGACGTTCTCGCTGGGCATGCGCCAGCGGGCCGGGATCGCGGCGGCGCTGCTCGCCCAGCCCCGACTGCTGATCCTTGACGAGCCCCTCAACGGCCTCGACGTGGACGGCATCGTGGCCGTGCGCCACCTGCTGCGCTCGCTGGCCGCCAGCGGGGTCACCGTGCTGGTGTCCTCGCACCTCATGAACGAGCTGGCCGCCGTGGTGGACCACGTGGTCATGATTCGCACCGGCCGCTTGCTGGCCGAAGGTCCCCTCGAGGCTCTGCAGGCCGGTGGCCGCACCCTCGAGCAGGCCTACCTGGACCACGTTCACGCCTGATTCCGCACCTCTCACACGCATTCGCAGACGCACTCGCAAGGAGAATCCCATGACCACCCTGGCTCCCCAGCACCCGACGCCGGTCACCGCGGCCGAGCACCCGATGCCCGCCTCCGCCGGCAGGGCCCAGACCCTCACCCATGTCATCCGCGCCGAGTCCGGCCGCCTGCACCGCACCGGCGGGCTGCGCGGCGCGCTGATCACGGCCACCCTCGGCGGCGTCGGCGCCGGCTGGCTCGGCTACGTGTTCTCCTCCTGGATGGCGGAGAACGTCGGCAGCATCAGCGACGAGCTCGTCAGCGCCTCGGAGGTCGCGGCGATGCCGGGCTGGACCAGCATCGTCTCCGGCGTGGAGGTCGGCGCCTTCGTGGCCGCCGTGCTGCTCTCGATCGCCGTCGTCTTCCATGTGGCCCGCGATCACGCCCGCCAGCTCGGCGCCACCCTGCAGCTCGTGCCGCATCGCGGCCGTCTGGTGGGTGGCCAGCTCGCCACCCTGGCGATGACCTCCTTCGCCGTGCTCGGCGTCGTCTCCGTCACGACGGCGGCACTCGCCTCCGCCGTGAGCGGCGAGCTGCACCTGGGTGCGGCGGCCGTCTCCGTGGGCCTGACCACGGTGGCCGGGACCGCGATGGTCGTGTTCGCCGCGGGCCTGACGATGTGCGTGCGCTCGGTGGCCGCGGCGATCCTGAGCTTCATCGGCGTCGTGGGCCTGTTGCCCCTGGGTGTGCTGGTCGCCGGCCTCCTGCTGCCCGCCCAGATCGGCCGCGTGCTGACGACGGTGGCCGAGTGGCTGCCCACCGCCCTGTACTTCCGCTCCTCCGGGCTGTCCCTGCAGCAGCCGCTGGATCAGGCGCTCACGCTGGGCACCGTCGCCGGGATGCTTGGCCTGCTGGCCGCGCTGGTCGGTTGGGCCGTGCTGGCCTGGGTCGCCGCCCGCGCCGCGATCGCCCGCCGCGAGCCCTGAGGCTTGAGGCCCGAGGCCTCAGCCGCTCAGCCGCGGAAGCACCAGTGCCGCCAGCAGCGCGTGCACACTCAGGGTGAGCAGAACCGCCGGAACCAGCCACATCAGCAGGTTCCGGCGGTTCACCACGGGACCCTCCATGCCGGCGCGCTGGGCGGCCACGCTGATGCGGTAGGCCAGCTCGAGGCGGGCAGGGCCGGCGATGATGCCGTAGCCGGCCGAGGAATTGTGCAGGGCGTTCATCCACAGGGTGCTGACCCCCAGCGCCTGACCCGTGCTCATCTGCACGGGACCCAGCATGGACATCGCCCCCGTGTTGGAGGCGGTGATGTAGCCGGAGATGCCGGCCAAGAACGGGGCCAGCACCAGATAGCCGGCACCGAGCCCGGCCAGCGCGGTGGCCAGAGCTGAAGCATGACCGCCCGCAGCCAGCGCATAGCCCAGCACCAAGTACAGGCCCGCGGGGGTGGCCACCGCGAGCCACAGGCTCGCCGCCTCCCCCGGAATGGCCCGGCGATCCTCCCGCGCGATCTCCAGCAGGGCCACACCGACCCCGGCCCCGACGAACGCCCACGTCGCGGGGCTGCCGATGAACGGCCCCGCAGCCCCCAGCGGGAGCAGCTGCTCCGCCGCGGTCCCGACCACGGTGCCCGCCATGAGCACCACGTAGGGCAGCACGGCACGTCCCGGACTCGGCGTGAGACGCCCCCGGCGCAGGATCAGCAGCCACAGCAGCGCCGTGAAGAACGTGCCCAGGGCACCCGCGGCCGCCGTGCCGACCAGCACATTGGCGCTGAACATCAGCCCCGCCTGCGTGACACCGGAGGCGAGGCCGACACTCAGACCCCACAGGCGTCGTCGTGCCGTGGCGGGGCGGTGCACCAGCAGCACCGCAGTGAGACTGGCGACCACCACCGGCACCACGTTGAGCACGGCGGTGGCCACGCCGAGCTGCTGGAAGTCCAAGTCTCCGAGGCGTGCACCGAGCAGGATGGAGGGGGACATCGACCCCCATGGGCCGACGGCGAGCGCGAGCAGATTGAGCACGGCGGCGCGGAACGGGGTGAAGCCCAGCCCGAGCAGCAGCGGCAGGCCCACGATCACGGCGACGCCGAAGCCGGTGACCGTCTCGAGGAACGGGATGACGCCGTTGACCATGAGCAGTGCGGTGGCCACCCCGGGCCCGGCCCCGGAGGCCAGCCAGCGGGCGATCCGGGCGTGCGCGCCGGCACGCTCCATGACGCGCGCGATGGTGATGCCGCCGCCGATGATCGCGAGGACCTCCACGAGCGTGGGAGCGCCGGTGGCCACCGCGCCCGTGAAGTCGGCCGGATCGGCGTCGAGCACGGTGATGCCGAGGACCACGGCGGCCACGACGCCGGCGGCGGGCGCCACCCAGGCCGGGAGCGGGAGCATCAGCAGAGCCAGCGTCAGCACGAGGGGAACGGCGGCGATGAGGGCGTCCATGATGGGGCTACCGTAAGGCACATGGACGCCCGCGCTAACATGCCCGCCATCCTTCGGACACCGCACCCGGTGACGGCCGCGCCCATGGCCGGCGGGCCGAGCACCCCGGAGCTGGTCGCGGCGGTGGTGGGCGCCGGGGGTGCGGCGTGGCTGGCCGGCGGGATGCGCAGCGTCGCGCAGATCCGCGCGCAGGTCAACGCTGTGCGGGCCCTGCTGGCTGCGGGCGGGGCTGCGGAATCGGGCGCGGGCGCGGTGCGCGTGGCTCCCGACGACGCCGCCCAGTGTTTCGGCGTCAACCTCTTCGTCCCCGACGTGGCCAATGCGGCGCTGACGGCCGGTGACCGAGAGCGGTTGCACTCGGCGCAGTTGCGGGCCCGGCTCGAGGACTACCGCGAGCGGCTGCACGGCGATGCCGCGGCCGTGGGCGTGGCGCTGCCCGAGGTGGCGGACATCCTGCCCGACGACGACGCCGAGGCTGCCGCGTTCGCCGCCGCGATCGATGCGGCGGTGGAGCAGGGCTGGCCAGCAATCAGCTTCACCTTCGGCCTGCCGGAGCGCGCGGTGTTCGCGCGCCTGGCCGCCGCGGGCATCCCCGCTGGGGTCACCGTCACCGACGCCGAGCAGGCCCGCATGGCCGTCGCAGCCGGGGCGGTGTTCCTCACGGTGCAGAGTGCGGCCGCGGGCGGCCATCAGGGCTCGCTGCGTCCCCTCGAGAGCGTGCGGGAGGTGGCCCTGGTTGATCTGCTGGCCGAGGTGCGGACCGCGGTGGATGTGCCGCTCGTGGCGGCCGGGGCCATCGCGACCGCCGATGACGTGGCCGCCGTGCTCGACGCCGGGGCCGTGAGCGCGCAGATCGGCACGGCCTTCTTGCTCACGCGGGAGGCCGGGACCTCCCCCGCGCACCGGGAGGCGCTGACCCAAGCGCGCCGCGGTGCGGGGTTCGTGCGGGCTGACGTGCAGGCTGATGTGCGGGTCGGCGTGCGGGCCGGCGTCGCGGCCGCGGGCACCCCAGCCACCGCACACCCTGCAGAGCCGGCGGCCCACGCGGACACCGCCCTGACCCGCGCGTACACGGGCCGCTGGGCCCGCGGACTGCGCACGCGCTTCATGGATGAGCACGCGGACGCACCCAGCGCCTACCCGCACCTCAACGCCCTGACCGGCGGGCTGCGCCGGGCGGCAGCGGCAGCGAACGACCTGCACCGCGTGCACCTCTGGGCGGGCACGGCCGCCGCACAGACGCAGCCCGAGCGAGCCGCCGACGTCGTGCAGGCCCTGAGCCCGGACGGCACCTGAGAAGCCTGCTGCCGGGGTCCCCGCCGGGGATCTCCCGGGTGGCACACAGGTCAGACTCATCCAAAAGGAGGAGAGGCCCCGCCCCGAAAACCGTCCTTTCGGGTGTCCCGCACCACATCACGGCCGAGCAGACTGGTGTCAACGCCGCACGAGCACCAGCACAGCGGCCGAGGGAGAGGGACCACCACCATGAACGCCACCGCCGATCGCACCACGGCACAGCCGGCCACGCAGCACATCACCATGCAGTCGACGCCGACCGAGACCTCGAGCACCACGCATCCGTTCGTGCTGCTGATCGCCAGCGTCGTCGGAATCGCGGTCTACGTGCTGGTGCGCGTCTGCGCCGAGCAGCTGACCGGGCTCAACGCCTGGTGGGGCACCGCGTTCGCCGTGCCGCTGAGCATCGCCGCACTGCTGCTGGTGGGCACTCTGCTGGACTCGCTGGTCAAGAGCATTCGCCCCGGCACGTCTCGGTGAACGTCGCGCGGCACTGAGCGCGGCATCCGCGACGCGTCGTTGTTGGTGACCCGTGGGTCAGCGGGGCTTCAGGGCCGCAGGCCGCGCAGATACAGGTTCAGCAGCCACTCCTGCTGACCCGGCAGCGCATCCTCCACCTCGGGAGTGAGCGGCCGGGACACCATGAGCAGGCCCACCAGGAATCGCAGTCCGGAGACGTCCTCACCCACCAGACCGGAGGCACGAGCCGCAACCACCGCCTCGTCCATGATCGACTCCACGGAGGATTCCACGGCGAGCATGCGCGCGCGATGCGGCGAGTCCTCCTCGAGGAAGGCCGCGCGCACGGTCCGGCTGACGGTCATGAGATTCAGGTTCGCGACCTCGCGGGTGAACCGTTGCCAGCGCTGCTCGACGGTGCCCAGCCCGGAGTGGAAGTCCTGGGCGATGCCGCGGACCCGCTCCTCGGTGTCCTCCACCACGGCGGCGAGCAGATGCAGGCGCGTGGGAAAGTGCCGGTACAGCGTGGCAACGCCGACGCCAGCCTCGTTCGCCACCGCGCGCAGCGACACCTCGGGACCCTCTTGGCGCATGAGCTGCGACGCGGCGACGATGATGTCGCGGTGGTTGGCACGGGCGTCAGCTCTCATAGGGGGATTGTGTCACTTCTGTGTCCATGGCTCTCAGCGTTAAGGACTCTCCCAGGAATGGGCGGCGGGGTCTGCGACGATCGGCACTCAGGAGCCACGCTGTGAAGCCACTGTGTTTACGGTACGTCTCGTTTCCGGCAGATCATCTCTCAGCTGCTCTGGTGTGCACGCGCGGGTGCTCGTACGCTGATGTCATGACTGAGACTCACCCCTCCCTGCGCGTCGGCGCTCCGCTCTGGATCGACTACTGCGCGAGCGACTTCGAGCGCCAGCGCGAGTTCTACACCGCCATTTTCGGCTGGGAGTTCGACGATCGCGGCCCGGACTTCGGGCACTACATGATGATCAGCAAGGACGGCGCGATGGTCGCCGGCGCCATGGATGCCGAGCGCATGGTGGAGGGCACGGACCAGGAGGCCCCGCCGGCCGCGTGGTCCGTCTATCTGAAGACCGAGGACATCCAGGCCACCGTGGCCGCGGCCGCCGAGCACGGCGGCCAGGTGGTGGTGGAGCCGATGGAGGTCGGCCCGCTGGGCTCGATGGCCGTGGTGATGACCGCCGGCGGCGAGCCCGTGGGTTTCTGGCAGCCCGCCGAGTTCCAGGGCCATGACCTCCCCCTGACCGTCGGCACCTCCATTTGGTTCGAGATCATGTCCACGAACTACGACGCCGACGCCGAGTTCTACCGCCAGGTGGCCGGCTGGGACGTGGTGCCGATGGACGAGCCCGAGCCCAGCCACGGTGAGGCCGGCCCGGAGGCCGGTGCGGGGGCAAGAACCGAGGCGGAGGCGGGTGCCGACGTCGGGCAGGAGGACGGGCCGCGCTACGCGACGAACTTCGCTGGCGAGGACGCGAGCGCCGGGCTGTGCGATGCCGCGCAGTGGCTGCCCAAGGGCACCCCCAGCTATTGGCGCCCCTACTTCCGCGTGACCGACGCGGACCGCGTGTGCGATCTGGTCACCGAGCTCGGCGGCCGCGTGCTGGACGGGCCGATGGACAGCCCCTTCGGCCGCGTCGCCTCGATCTCCGACCCGGCGGGTGCGGTGTTCCAGATCAACCAGACCCCCGCCCACTCTCCCGCCCCCATTCGAAACTCCCCCCCATTCGAAACGCGGGCACGCAGATGACCCACTCGACCCCCGAATTGGGGGGGTGTGTGGGTCATCTGCGTGCCCGCGTTTCACGGGGTGGGGTCGTAGGCGGCGCACAGGGGTGGGGTCATGCGCGGTGCATGGGGGTGAGATCCCCCGCGCGGGGGAGGTCCCTGGTGCCGCGCGTGGCTAGGCTGGTCCACCATGGCGAGCGTTCGTGAGCACACCCCTCGACCCCTGTCCGGGCACTGGCAGCGCACGGACTGGATCATCGCCGTCGTGCTCGGTGTGGCCGGGGTGGAGCTGGTCTACCTCTCCGACTTCCTCGGCATGCTCTCGAAGGAGACCTCCCCGCACCTCTCGGCGCTGGGTGCCCTGGTCATGGCAGCTCCCCTGGGGCTGCGCCGCCGCCATCCGCTCGCCGTCGGCGTGGCCGTCGCGACGCTCTACGTGGTGCTCGGCGAGTTCATCGGCATCGAGGTGTACGCCAGCCAGGTGGTCCTGTTCATCGCGTTCTACACGATCGGCGCCTGGTGCCCGGATCGAACGCTGGCCACACGCGTGCGCATCGGCATCATCGCCGCCATGGGAGTGTGGCTGATCTACGGCTTCATCACGGGCTTCTACGATCCCGTCACCGGCGAGCGCGGGGTCAACGCGTACCTGGCGTTCTCCGGGATCATGGCGCTGACGAATATCGCCTACTTCACCGGAGGCTGGGTGTTCGGGGACCGCTCCTGGCGCCAGGCGATCGAGCAGGACGAACTGACCCGCGCGCACGCCGAGATCCGCGCGCAGCAGGACCAGTTGCAGGAGCAGGCCGTGCGCCTGGAGCGGCTGCGGATCGCCCGCGAGCTGCACGACGTCGTCGCGCATCACGTCACGGCGATGGGAGTCCAAGCCGGGGCGGCACGAATGCTGCTGGAGCGTTCGCCCGAGGCCGCGGCCCAGCATCTCAAGGATGTGGAGGGTTCCTCGCGGCACGCCGTCGCGGAACTGCAGACCATGGTCCGCACGCTGCGCGACGACGACTCCGGCAACGATGCCCTGCCCGGGCTCGACGACCTCGAAGCGCTCGTGGCCGAGGCGGATGCTCTGGGCTCGCAGCGCGTGCGGCTCGAACGCATCGGCGATGCCCCCGCGGTGCCGCCAGCCACCGCGCTGGCGCTCTACCGCGTGGCCCAGGAGGCTCTGACCAACGCCCGCAAGCACGCCGGACCTCACGCCCAGGTGGTGGTGCGGCTGCGCTCGCAGACGGACCGGGTGGAGCTCGAAGTCTCCGACGACGGCCGCGCCCGCCGCACCGCCACCTCCACCACCCGTGCGCCGGGCACCCGGATGGGGCTGGTGGGGATGCGCGAGCGGATGGAGTCCGTCGGCGGGGACGTCGAGGCGGGCCCCAAGCCCAACGGCGGCTGGCTGGTGCGCGCCACCCTGAGCACACGAGCTCACACCGAGGACACCCTCGACACCGAGGGGACCACGAGTGTCCCCACCGGTCAGACGGGAGTGCGCGCATGAGCGTCCGCGTCCTCTTAGTCGACGATCAGCCACTGATCCGGCTGGGCTTCGCCGCCATCCTGGACTCGACCGACGACCTCGACGTGGTGGGGCAGGCCTCGAATGGCGCCGAGGCCCTCACCCTGGCGGCCGAGCTGCGACCCGACGTGATCTGCATGGACGTGCAGATGCCCGTCATGGACGGCATCGAGGCCACCCGACGCCTCGCGGCGACGGACTCGCCCGCGGCCGTGCTGATCCTCACCACGTTTGATCGCGACGACTTCCTCTTCGACACCCTCGACGCCGGCGCCTCCGGATTCCTGCTGAAGTCCGCGGGCCCGGAGGAGCTCATCGAGGCCGTGCGCGTGCTCGGCCGCGGGGACGCCCTGCTGGCCCCCGAGGTCACGCGCCGCGTCCTCGGGCGGCTCGCGGAGCACACCGCGCCGGAGC
>JAUNTT010000113.1 GCA_030538555.1 Micrococcus sp. | reverse complement strand
GCCGCTCAGGAGGCTGCCGCCGCGGCCCGTGCCGCCGCCCAGGAAGCGCAGGCCGCGGTGGCCGCTCTGCGCGAGGCCCAGGCCGCTGGTCAGGGCGCCACTGCTCCCGCACGAGCTGCCTCCCCGACCGGAACCGCCACGACGTCGTCGGGCACGAAGGCCTCCGGCGCGGATGCCGACGCGGAGAAGACCCCGATGTCTCGGACCCGCAAGCTGATCTTCTGGGTGGTGGGCGCCGTCGTCGTGGCGGTGGCCCTCGTCCTCGCAGCCCGCGGTCTGCGCACCCTGGAGCCGGTGCAGGAGTTCATCGCCGCCTACGACGGCAACCCGTCGCGTCCGGGCGAGGACCCCACCGGCGGGTACCCGTGGTGGATGCGCTGGCAGCACTTCCTCAACATGTTCCTCATGGTGCTGATCATCCGCACCGGCCTGCAGATCCGGCATGAACAGCGACCGCCCGCCAACTTCACGCCCAACGCCAAGGGTCTGTTCACGGCGCCAGGCAACACCCCCAAGAAGTTCTCCCTCACCATGTGGATGCACCAGGCCCTGGACATCCTGTGGGTGGTCAACGGCGCGATCTTCGTGGTGCTGCTGTTCGCCACCGGACTGTGGTCGCGCACCATTCCGACCGACCCGTTCGTGTTCCACCACGCGCTCTCGGCGGGCATCCAGTACCTGTCCCTGGACTGGCCGACCGGCGACAAGTGGGTGTACTACAACGCCCTGCAGATGATCGCCTACACGCTGGTCATCTTCGTGGCCGCGCCGATCGCCGCCCTGACCGGCTGGCGGATGTCCAGCTGGTGGCCCACCGAGGCGAAGGGGCTCAACAAGGCGTTCCCCATGGAGGTGGCCCGCAAGGTGCACTTCCCCACGATGATCTTCTTCGTCATCTTCATCGCCATCCACCTGTTCCTGGTGGCCTTCACCGGCGTCATGAAGAACCTGAACTACATGTATACGGGCCGGGACGCCACGGACGCATGGGGCCTCGTGGTCTTCCTCGTCTCCGTGGCCGTGACGGTGGCGGCGTGGTTCCTGCTGCGCCCGGCATTCGTCTCGCCGGTGGCGTCGAAGTTCGGCACCGTCGGGCGGTAGGACTGGGTCACTCGCCCCTCTTCCGGGCCCAGCACCGCGGGCGCGCCAGCGTGACGTCACCCCGTCTCACGATGTGAAAAGTATGGTGCACTCTGCATACACAGCGGTAGCGTGAGCCGCATCACTAAATCTCGATTAACTGAGATCGAGTGGTCGTCACCCGTCACCGGATCGAAAGAGACCGACATGGCCGCTTCATCCTCCGCTCTGCCCGACCTCGTCGGCTCCGAGCGCCCCACCACTACCCGCGCCGAGCGTCGCAAGGCCTTTGTGGGCGCCTCGGCCGGCCACCTGATCGAGTGGTACGACTACGGCGTCTACGGCTTCCTGGCCGTGTACGTCGGTGCCGCCTTCTTCAGCAGCGACGAACCCATCTTCGAGATCCTGGCTGCCTTCGGCCTGTTCGCGCTCTCCTTCTTCATCCGTCCGCTCGGCGGCCTGTTCTTCGGTCCGCTCTCGGACCGCATCGGTCGTCGCAAGACCCTCATGTGGGTGCTGGGCCTGATGTGTGGCGCCACGGCGCTGATCGGCATGCTCCCGACCGCAGCGCAGATCGGTGTCCTGGCGCCACTCTTGCTCGTGTTCCTGCGTCTGGTGCAGGGCTTCTCCGCCGGTGGTGAGATCTCCACCATCACGGCGTTCGTCTCCGAGTACTCGGCCAAGGGTGGTCGTGGCCTCGCGACCTCCTACCTCATGATCACTGCCGCAATGGGCCTGATGATGGGCGCCGTTGTCGCCAACGGCCTCGCCTGGGCCATCGGCTCGGAGGCCATGTACGAATGGGGCTGGCGTCTGCCGTTCCTGCTGGCCGGCGTCCTGGGTGCTGTGGCTGTCTACATCCGCATGAAGCTCGAAGACTCCCCGGAGTTCAAGCAGCTCCATGCAGAGAAGAAGCTCTCCAAGTCCCCGCTGCGCGAGACCCTGCGTTACCCCCGCCAGCTGTTCCTCGTGGCTGCCATCATCACTCTGCTGGGCTCCTCCTTCTACCTGGTGATGACCTTCATGACCACGTACATGCGCAACATCCTCGAGCTCGAGGCCGGCCCCATCTTCTGGCTCTCGATCATGGCGGGTGTCGCCGCGGCAGTCATGATGCCGGTGGGTGGCCACTTGTCCGACCGCATGTCGGACCGTCGCCCGATGCTCATCATCGGCACCATTGCCGTCGGTGTGGCCGTGACCTGGTTCTTCCTCGTCGCTCCCACCGCAGACACGCTCATGGGAGTCGCTCTGCCGCTCCTCGTGGTGGGCCTGGCCACTGGCCTCTACACCGGTGTTCCCTATGCCACGATGTCGGAGCTGATGCCCGCGCACATTCGCTCCACTGGCATTGCGCTGGGCTACAACATCCCCATCGCAGTCTTCGGTGGCTCGGCGCCCTTCGTCGCCACCTGGCTGATCGCGACGACCGGCGATGACTCGTCGCCCAAGTGGTTCTTCCTGCTGACCGCCGTCATCGCCCTGATCGGCATCGTCTGCATTCGCAAGCAGGATCTCATGGGTCACGAGGATGTGGCGGTGACGGGTTCCATGGACATCATCAACGTCCCCAAGCAGGACGACGCCGTCCGCGAGGACGTGTCCACGCACCAGCGCTGAGCACGCCGCTCAACCCGCGCACTCTCCCGCCCACCCTGGCTAGGGTGGGCGGGAGAGTGCGCATCCGATCCACCCGGATCAACCCGGATCCGATCGCATGAACCGACCGCCTGAACCGCCCCGATGCCTGAGGAGACGTGCATGACTGCCGCCGAGACCCCCGCCGCCACCGAGGAACTGCTGATCAGCCGTGAGGGCCACCTGGGCGTCATCGTCCTGAACCGCCCGAAGGCCATCAACGCGCTGACCCACGGCATGGTCGCCGGCATCCTCGAGCAGCTCACCGCGTGGCAGGATGACGACGACGTCGCCGCGGTGCTCATCCGCGGGGCCGGTGACCGCGGCCTGTGCGCGGGCGGCGACATCGTCTCTGTCTACCGCAGCATTCAGGCAGAAGAGTTCGCGGAGGCCGAGGAGTTCTTCCGGACCGAGTACCGCATGAACCTGCTGATCAGCGACTACCCCAAGCCCGTGGTCGCCTTCCAGGACGGCATTGTGCTCGGCGGCGGCGTCGGGGTGTCTGGCCACGCCTCCCACCGTGTGGCCACCGAGCGGACCCGCTGGGGCATGCCGGAGACCGGCATCGGGTTGGTTCCCGACGTCGGCGGCACCTACCTGATCTCCCGCCTCGAGGGCGGCTTCGGCCCCTACCTCGGCATGACCGGCACCCACATCACCGGCGCCGACGCCGTCTTCCTCGGCCTGAGCAGCCACCACGTGGACAGCAGTGACCTGGACGCGATTCAGGAGGCGCTGGCCACCGAGGCACCCGATGCCGTGCTGGCCCGCTTCGCGAGCGAGTCGGGCGAGGCTGGGCTGGCTGCCGAGGCCGAGTGGATTCACACAGCGTTCGGCCAGGGCGCCCCGGCCGAGATTCAGACCGCCCTGCAGGAGCGCTCCGAGGAGGGCGCGGCGCAGGCGGCCAAGGCTCTGAGCCGCGTCAGCCCGATGGCGCAGACCGTGACCCTGGAGGCCGTGCGTCGAGCCGCGCAGCACGACTCGCTGGCCGATGTGCTGGTGCAGGAGTTCCGTGTCACCGCCGCGCATCTGCGCGAGCATGACTTCCCCGAGGGCATCCGCGCCCTGCTCGTGGACAAGGACAAGAACCCGCAGTGGCAGCCCGCCGCGGTCCAGGACGTGACGCAGGAGCAGGTGGAGCGCTACTTCACCGAGCCCGCGACGGGTGACCTCACCTTCTGACGCTGTACCGCGGCCAGGCGAGGAGGCTAGGCCTCTGGGCGGGCACGGAACGTCACGGACACCTGCACCATCGGTTTGTGGGTGACCGGGGCGCCCGCCTCGTCCAGGGGCACCAGCTCGACGTCCACGAGCCGTAGGGACCGGCCCGCGTGCCGGACCCGGGTCATCGCCACCATCTCGCCGAGCCCCGGGCGCAGGAAGAGAGTTCGTAGCGCCTGGATGTCATAGCGGGCCCGATCCGGCAGGGCACCCTGGGCGGCCAGCACGGCGCGCAGGGTCATGGCCCCGCCGTGCATGGCCCCCTGCGGATTCGCCAGCTGCGGGCACCGCTCATAGCGCGCCGTCTGCTGCGCCTGGGCGGCCACCTCGGGGCGCACCTCGCTGTCCTCGGACAGGACGGAATCCGGGTCCAGGCCGAGCAGCTGCGCCATCGGTCGCTGGGTGTCCGCGCCGAGTTCCATGGCTGCGTTCTCGACGAACGCATCCATCGCCGCGGGCGGCGCGGCCGGGACTGACTGGAACCAGCCGGTGGCTTCCACCACCACATGACCCTGATGGTCCACCAGCCACGCCCGGCCGGCACCGCCGAGCCCGTCCACGTGCAGCGGCGTGTACCAGCACTCCATGAGCGCGGTGTCGTCGAGATCCAGCGGGCGCAGCACGTTGACCTGCAGCTCCGTGGTCACCACGGCTGGCCACTGACCGCGCGCGGCATGGTGCACGGCGACGGCGGTCGCGTTGTCCAGGATGACCGTGGCGGCGGCCGCGGTGGGTCGACCATCCAGGCCGCGCGTGAACGCACCGGGCTGCCACGCCGCCGGGTTGAACGCCTGCAGCACGCCCGCCGGGGACTCCTCCGCACGCTCAGAGACGGTGACACCGGGCACCGGGCCGGGCGTGACGACGTCGTGCCGGCGGACGCCGAACAGCTGCTCGGTGCGCCCCGACGGATGGCGCCGCGGCCCGGTGACCTCCGCCGTCTCAGACGCGAGGATGTCCGCCGACGGGACCGGCGGGAAGCGGCTCGGGCGGGAGGACTCAGGGGAGGGGATGCGGTCGTTCACTCTCGACACGGTAGTCGAGCCAGACCGCCCTCACCCCCGGGCCGCCACCCGGCGCTTCCCGTCCGGGGTGGGACGTGCCCCGCTACGCCAGCTCCGGGGTGGGCAATGTCCCTCAACATCGCGTGAAGGGGACATTGCCCACCCGGGAACAGTGCGCTAGGCGCGGGGCTTCGGCATGCCGGAGCGGTCGAAGCGCACGGTCTGAACGTCGTCGTACACGCGGCGCTCGGTGCGGACCAGTCGGTACTGGGCGTCGAGCACGGGGAACACGTAGACCGGGGTGAGCGTCATCTCGGCCTCCTGGCCGCGGCGTCGCAGGTCAATCTGCAGATGCCCGTAGTGCATGCCGCCGTCCTGCAGCTGCGGGACCCCGCCGACCTCCGCCCAGGTCTCCGGCTCGTGGGTGTTGGCGGTCCACTCCATGTGCGTGTTGAAGCGGATCGGGAACCATTCACCGGCCTCGTTGCGGGCGTACTGCTCGCCGCGCAGACCGTCCGCGGCCACCCCGACGTCGTAGGAGTGGAAGCCGCGACCGTCACCGTTCTCATCCACCCACGAGCGCTGGAACATCTCATCGTGCCCGGAGATCACGGCGGCGACACCGTACTTCTCGAACATCGGGGTGTAGATGCGCATCGCCACGCCGGACTGGTCATCCGGGTGATCGGCGTGGTTCGGCGGGGTGCCGTGGACGCCCACCGAGTAGGCGGCATGGTGGAACTGGACGAGGATGATCTGGCCCTTCGCCCGGGCGTCGGCCAGCTGGGCCTCCGCCCAGGTCCACTGCGCGTGGCCGGGGTTGAACACGGGCAGGTCGGCATCGGCGGCGGTGGTGCCGGGGAAAACGCGCGTGAAGGCTTCCTCGTAGGCCGGCTGCGTGAAGGAGCCCTGCGTGTCCGTGGAGAGGTTCTCGGGCGTCAGTGCGGTGTCGTTTCCGCGGAACAGCGGGTTCGGGAACAGCCCCGCCGGCACGGACTCGTCCGGGACGCCGTTCGTGGAATCCAGCGTGATGATGGTCAGCGGGCCGTGGTCGGTGCGGTGGTAGGAGCCGCGGAACTGCGGGTTGGCCTGGTCCGTTCCCGCACCGGTGCGCTCGAAGTACGCGTGGTACTTGTTGCGCGAGATCACCACGGGCGTGCGGTCCGAGGCCGAGCCGTAACCGCGGTTGAGCGCGGCGAAGGTCTCCCAGTTGCCCAGGGCGGTGATCACGGGAACGCGGGAGGCAATATCGGAAACCTCGCCGGCGAAGTAGCGGAAGAACTCATCCCACGCCGGCTGGAAGCCACCACCCTGCGTGAGATCGCCGGCGATCATGATCAGGTCCGGGGCGGCGGCGTCGATGTGGCGCATGTTCTCGCGCAGCGCGACGTCCTGGGTCAGGGGGTAGCGCAGCGTGAACTGGCCGTAGCGGGTGGCCGAGCCGAAGGTCTCATGCCACAGCGAGCCCGAGCCGGGGCGGGGCAGCGAGCCGGACGTGTAGGGGGTCACCATGGACAGCTCCCACTCGCGGTTCTCAATCCGCCCGTAGGGCTCGGTCTCGGTGTCCGAGAACGCAATGACGCGAAGGTCCTTCCAGCCGCGGGAGTCATCGGCGGTGCGGAATGTGGCGGTGTGCCGGTGCCCGCCCTGGGTGACCGTGTAGGTGTACTGCTGACCCGGCTTCAGACCGGTGAGGGTGACGCGGTGCTTGTAATTGCGCTGACCCAGCAGCCACGAGCCCTGCGTAAGGCCGCGCACCTCCTGGTTCAGCTCGGCGTCGGTGTAGTCCAGCAGCGGCTGGTAGTCCGGGGTGGAGACGCGCGTGGCGTTGGGCTGCACGCGGCCCCGGCCCTGGTGGTTGTTGCCGAGCCCTGGGCCGGACACGACGACGCTGCCGCTCACCTCGCGCTCGGAGAACCAGACGAGGTCCATGGTCGTGGAGCTGGGCTCCATCAGGTAGGGCAGCACGCGGAAGCCGTCCGCGGCGGGCCGGGCCTGCGTGGCGGCCGCCTGGGCGGAGGCGAGGATGCTGGCCGAGGAGCCGGCGAGGACAGCGGCGGCGAGGCCGGCGAGGCCCTGACGGCGGGTGAAGGTGGGGTTGAGAGCGTTCATGGCGGCCTCCGGGGAGTCGGCGAGGGGACGTCAGCTCACCCTGCCGAAGCCAGAGAACCGCCGGGACAGCGGGAGGTGTCCCGGCGGCGTCGTCCCCGTGAACGCCCGGGGTCCGGGGTGGCAAGCATCCCGCCCGGTCGGTTCCGTGGTGGGCAATGTCCGCGTGGCCTG
>JAUNTT010000112.1 GCA_030538555.1 Micrococcus sp. | reverse complement strand
AGCGGTCATGACGGAAACCCCCGGTCGAGTTGCACGGGCGTCTCTCGACGGGATGTGGATGTGCTCGCCGCCCTCATGACTCGCTCACTACTCGACCTCCCGTTTGCATCACGACCCCCCGTTTTTACGGCAGGTTCTGATGCACAGCGGAGGTCGGCACGTGGGGGAGGTGAGGTCGGGCGGTCAGAGGGAGGCGGGGGCCGGCGCGGGGTGTCCCCGAGCCAGGGTGATCGGCGGTGAGGTCACCCGGTCACGCGGGAGGCGGCCGTGACGCCGGCCTCGAGAGGCCCACTGCGCCCGGTCAGACGCAACATCCCGGCCACCGCGATGCAGCCCGCCCAGAACCCCCCGACCGCCAGCGGCACGGGCAGCTGGTGCACGTCGATCCCGACGTTCTTCAGCAGGGCCAGGGCGGCGATGTGCCCCACGTACAACGTCAGCGGGATGCGTCCGATCATGGCGAGCGCCCCCAACCCCAGCATATCCACCGCGCGAGTACCCAGCGCACCCACCGCGCGGGGCCCGAGCTCACCCACCGCGCGAGTCCCCACGGCGCCAGACCGCGCCGCGCGAGTCCCCACCGCGCGCGGTACCCGCCACGACAGCAGCAGGCAGGCCCCGAGCACCGCCACCGCGTACCCGGACACGCGCAGCGCCTCGAGCACGGAGCCCGAATGCGGGCTCACCACCAGCAACCACACGGGGTCCGGGATCACCCAACGCAGGGTGTGCTCGCCCGTGAGCAGCGTGGTGCTCAGCTCTCCGCTGGGGTACACCCACCGCTGAATGGCCGCGCTCAGCCGCGCCACGAATCCCTCGTCAGCGGTCTGCACGCGTCCCACCACCAGCAGCACCAGCCACAGCAGTGCCCCCGCGCCACCCCAGCGCAGCGCCCGCGGCGGTGTCCACCGCATCCGGCCCAGGGCCAGGCCGAGGACGAGAAATCCCATCCAGGACAGCACCGGGTAGTAGCCGGTCAGCACCAGATCCGCGACCAGCAGCCCCGGATGGGCGAGGTCCCCGGGCGCAGGCGAGAGCCACAGGCGTCCCTCGATCGCCACCGCGGACACCCCGAGGCTCGCGTAGCCGGTAGCGGTCAGCGCGAACACGGCCACCGGCCCCAGCACCAACCACGCACCGGCCAGCCAGCCCAGTGCGCGAGACCCCAGCGGCACCAGCGGTAGGGCCAGAAGAAACATCAGGGCGTAGTGGCACAGGATGATCGCCACGGAGGTCTCCCACATGCCCACCAGCAGCCCCAGGGCGAACAACACCGCAGCGCGCAGCGCGAGCCGACGCCGCCACGGCAGCTCCGGCCGCGCGCTCACCCCGTCCGCGCCACCGGTGGACAGCGCGAGGCCCATGCCGGCGAGGATCACGAAGAGAGCCGAGGAGACGCCGGCGAAAGCCATCATGGTCAGCCGCGGGGTGCCGTCGTCGGTGGTGGCGGTGACCACGTGGGTGGCGACCATGCCGAGCAGGGCCACACCGCGAGCCGCGTCCACGCCGAGCAGCCGGCCACGCGAACTCGACACCGAACCCAGGGCAGAGGAGGTCACAGACTGCTCCCTCCCGTCAGCTCAGCGCCGCTCAACCGGCCTATTGTCTCAGGCGCAACGGTAGGGTGGAGCCCATGACTGACACGCCAGGACACGCCTCCACCGCACCGTCGGCGGCCCCGCGCTTCGGCACCATGGTGCCCGCGATGGTCACGCCCATGCACGCTGACGGGCAGGTGGACTATGACGCCGCCCAGGCGCTGGCCACCCACCTCGTCGATCAGGGAGCGGACGGGCTCGTGGTCACCGGCACCACGGGGGAGACCTCCACGCTGCGTGATGAGGAGAACCTCGCCATGTTCCGCGCCGTCGTCGAGGCCGTGGGGGACCGGGCAGCCGTCATCGCCGGCACTGGCACCAATGACACCGCGCACTCGGTCCACCTCTCCCAGGAGGCGAAGAAGACCGGCGTCGACGGCCTGCTGCTCGTCACCCCGTACTACAACAAGCCCAATCAGGCCGGCATCGCGGCGCACTTCCGCACGATCGCCGAGGCCGCGGACCTGCCGGTCATGGTCTATGACATCCCTGGCCGTTCCGTCATGCCCATCCACGCACCCACCCTCGTGGAGCTCGCGGAGCATGAGCTGATCGTGGCCCTCAAGGATGCCAAGGGCGATCTGCAGTCCACCACCACGGTGCTCGCCGACACGGACCTCGACGTCTACTCCGGCGACGACGGCGCCACCTGGCCGCTCATGGCCATGGGAGCCGTCGGCGTCGTGTCCGTGGCCGCGCATGTGGCGCCTGGGCTGTACCGCGAACTCGTGGACGCCGCGAACGCCGGGGACATGGCCCGTGCCCGCGCCGCCCACTTCGCCCTGGACCCCGTCCAGCGCGGCATCATGAGCCACATTCAGGGTGCCGTCGCCGCCAAGGCCGTCCTCGCCGGCCAGGGCCTGATTCCTACCGCAGCCGTGCGGCTGCCGCTCACCGAGGCCACGCCCGAGGAGCTCACCGACATCCGCGCCGACCTCGACGAGGCCGGCATCGCCTTCTAAGAAAGGGGCACCCCACCCATGGTCAATGGCACCCGCCTGTCCACTCCGCCGAAGCTGAAGAAGGGCGTCTGCAGGATCGTCCAGCTGGGCGGTCTCGAAGAGGTCGGCCGCAACATGGTCACCTTCGAGATCGACGGCAAGATCCTCATCGTCGACTGCGGCGTGCTCTTCCCCGAGGAGCACCAGCCCGGCGTCGACCTGATCCTGCCGGACTTCGACTACATCCGGGACCGGCTCGACGACGTCGTCGGCATCGTCCTGACGCACGGCCACGAGGATCACATCGGCGCCGTGCCCTACCTGCTGCGCCTCAAGAACGACATCCCCCTGATCGGCTCGCAGCTGACGCTGGCGCTGATCGAGGCCAAGCTCGACGAGCACCGCATCAAGCCGCTCACGCTCGCCGTCAAGGAGGGTGACACCGAGAAGCTCGGCCCCTTCTCTTGCGAGTTCGTGGCCGTGAACCACTCGATCCCGGATGCGCTCGCCGTCGCCATCCACACCGACGCCGGCACCATCCTGCACACCGGCGACTTCAAGATGGACCAGCTGCCCCTCGACGGGCGGATCACGGATCTGCGTGCCTTCGCCCGCCTCGGTGAGGCCGGCGTGGACCTGTTCATGACGGACTCCACCAACGCCGAGATCCCCGGCTTCACCATGCCGGAGAAGGAGATCGGCCCCACCCTGGAGCGCTACTTCGCCGAGGCCGACCAGAAGGTGGTGGTGGCCTCCTTCTCCTCGCACGTCCACCGCGTGCAGCAGGTGCTCGACGCCGCGCACAAGCACGGCCGCAAGGTCGCCTTCGTGGGCCGCTCGATGGTGCGCAACATGGGCATCGCCAACAAGCTCGGCTACCTGGACGTGCCCGAGGGCATCCTGATCGACCTCAAGAAGGTCGGTCAGTACCGTGACGACGAGGTGGTGCTGATGTGCACCGGCTCGCAGGGTGAGCCCATGGCAGCGCTGTCCCGCATGGCCAACGGCGACCACCCTGTCCAGCTCGAGGCGGGCGACCTGGTGGTCCTGGCCTCGTCGCTGATCCCGGGCAACGAGAACTCCGTGTTCCGCGTGATCAACGGGCTGATGAAGCTCGGCGCGAAGGTGGTGCACAAGGGCATGGCCAAGGTGCACGTCTCCGGCCACGCCTCCGAGGGCGAGCTGCTCTACTGCTACAACGTGGTCAAGCCGGTCAACGTCATGCCGGTGCACGGCGAGACCCGCCACCTCATCGCCAACGGCCGCATCGCCGAGGCCACGGGTGTGCCGCACGAGAACGTCGTGATCGCGGCCAATGGCACCGTGGTGGACCTGGCCGAGGGCGCGGTCTCCGTGGTTGGCGAGGTCGAGTGCGGCTACGTCTACGTGGACGGCTCCTCGGTGGGTGAGATCTCGGACAACGACCTCAAGGACCGCCGCGTGCTGGGCGAGGAGGGCTTCGTCTCGATCGTCACCGTGGTCAACCGCCAGACCGGCAAGATCGTGTCCGGCCCGGACATCCACGTCCGCGGCGTGGCCGAGGACATGGCCGTGTTCGACGGGATCAAGCCCAAGATCGCCCGCGCCCTCGAGGAGGCCGCGGCCTCGGACAAGGAGCACACCACGCACCAGCTCCAGCAGGTGGTGCGCCGCACGATCGGCACGTGGATCAGCCGCAAGCTGCGCCGTCGTCCGATGATTGTGCCGGTGGTCATCGAGGCCTGAGTCCTCACTCTCACCGACGAGGCGTGCGAGGTGTCGCTCTAGGACACCGAGCACGCCTCGCGGTACTTTGGGAGGACTATGGCGACTCGTACTTCCCCCCCACGTTCGTCGTCCTCCTCTCGCACGCGCTCCGGTTCTGGCCGCAGTGGCACCGGTTCCGGGAAGAAGGGCGGCTCCTCGCGCGCCACCATTGAGGTGGACGCGCCCCCCATGCCGATCCGGGTGCTCCAGGGCATCTGGATGGCGATGGCGTCTCCGGTCGGTGCCCTGTTCCGCAAGCTCGGCCCGGATGTGCGCATCCCGCGCGATGAACGTCGTGACGGCACGGGCTTTCTGCTCATCGTGCTCGCCGCACTCATCGCCACGGTCGAGTGGTGGGGTCTGCGCGGGGTCAACGAGTTCGGCCGCATTGTCCATTCGGTGGTGGCCGGCACGGTGGGCTGGTTCGCCTTCCTCGCACCCTTCGCCTTGATTCTTGTGGCGGTTCGCTGCTTCCGCGCGCCCACCGCGCATCGCACCAATGGGCGCATCATCATCGGTCTGCTCGTGGCCACGGTGGCTGGCTCCGGCATCGCGCACCTGGCCGGGGGACTGCCCTCGGCCGCGGAGTCCTTCGCGGACATGCTGCGCGCCGGCGGCATGGTCGGCTACCTCGCCACCAGCCCGCTCGCCGCGCTGCTCGGTGCCGTGCCCGTATGGATCGTGATGATCGGGCTGGCCCTGTTCTCGGTGCTCATCATCACCGCCACCCCGCTCGGCGCGATCCCGCAGCGCATCGCCGCCGGCTACGCGTGGCTGACCGGCCAGGATCCGGAGCAGGCGCGGGCCGCCAAGCAGCAGCGTCGCGAGGCTCGCCGCGAGCGGGCCGCCCGGAACGACGACGACGACGTGGCCTCGGCCGAGCGTGCCGAGGCGGGTCGCACCCACCCGGATCATGACCAGTCCTACCTGGACCGCGACGAGGTGGCTGCCGGGTCCACGGCGGCGCCGAAGCGCCCCGGCTTCTTCGCGCGCCTCTTCGGTCGGCGTCCCGCCGCCCCGGCACCGGCCGAGCCGGAGACCGCCACCACGCGCGCCTACGACTCTGCCCTCGTGGACGACGAGCCGGCTGACGAGTCCGCGACCCAGGCGCTGCCGCGGTTCCGCGAGGACCCCGACGTCGCCGGGCACGGCTCGCACGCCGCTCCGACCGCCCCGGCTGCCGCGGCGCGGACCCGAGCCCTGCCCCGCCATGCGGCGGAGGTCTTCGACGCTGATGATCACTTCGGCGCCCAGCCCGACCAGGCCGCCGCCACCCAGCCCGGCGACGCCGCCGACGTCCGTGAAGGTGACGACGAGCCGGGGGAGACCTTCGAGACCGCTCCCGTGCCCATCCTCCCGCCGGGGGTCAAGCGCCCGACGGCGGCTGACCGCAAGCTGGAGCAGGTGCGCGAGCACGCCCGAGCCCAGCAGCAGGCTGAGCCGACCGACTCGGTGGCCCCCGTGAACACCCCGGAGCCGGTGCCCGCCGTGCAGCCCGGGCCCGCACGCACCGAGCAGCTCGAGCTGGGCGGTGACGTGTCCTACACGCTGCCCCAGTCCCAGCTGCTGCCGGCCGGACCCGCGCCGAAGGAGCGCTCGGAGTCCAACGATCGCGTGGTCAACGCGCTCACCCAGTGCTTCACGGAGTTCAAGGTGGATGCCCAGGTCACCGGGTTCTCCCGCGGGCCCACGGTCACCCGGTACGAGGTGGAGGTCGCCCCGGGCACCAAGGTGGAGAAGGTCACCGCCCTCGAGAAGAACATCGCCTACGCGGTGGCCTCCTCGGATGTGCGCATCCTCAGCCCGATCCCGGGCAAGTCCGCGATCGGCATCGAGATCCCCAACACGGACAAGGAGGTCGTCGTCCTCGGCGATGTCCTGCGCTCGCAGGCCGCCCAGCGCACCGACCACCCGATGGTCATGGGCGTGGGCAAGGACGTGGAGGGCGGCTACGTCGTCGCGAACCTCGCGAAGATGCCGCACATGTTGGTGGCCGGTGCCACCGGCGCGGGCAAGTCATCCTTCGTGAACTCGATGATCACCTCCATCCTGATGCGCTCGACGCCGGACGAGGTCCGGATGGTCATGGTGGATCCCAAGCGCGTGGAGCTCACCGCATATGAGGGTGTGCCGCACCTGGTGACGCCCATCATCACCAACCCCAAGAAGGCCGCCGAGGCCCTGCAGTGGGTGGTGAAGGAGATGGACACCCGCTATGACGATCTCGCGGCGTTCGGCTACAAGCACGTCGACGACTTCAACAAGGCGATCCGCGCCGGCAAGGTGACCCTGCCGCCGGACTCCAAGCGTGTGCTGCGCCCGTACCCGTATCTGCTGGTCATCGTGGACGAGCTCGCGGATCTGATGATGGTTGCCCCGCGCGATGTTGAGGACGCGATCGTGCGCATCACCCAGCTCGCGCGCGCCGCGGGCATTCACCTGGTGCTGGCCACCCAGCGTCCGTCCGTGGACGTGGTGACCGGTCTGATCAAGGCCAATGTGCCCTCCCGCATGGCCTTCGCGACCTCCTCGGTCACGGACTCTCGCGTGGTCCTCGACCAGCCCGGCGCGGAGAAGCTGCTGGGCCAGGGTGATGCCCTGTTCCTGCCGATGGGCAAGTCCAAGCCCATGCGCGTGCAGGGTGCCTGGGTCAACGAGTCCGAGATCCATGCGGTTGTCGAGCACGTGAAGTCCCAGATGCAGGCCCAGTATCGCGAGGACGTGGTGCCGGAGAAGACTGAGAAGGTCATCGATGAGGACATCGGTGACGATCTGGACCTGCTGTTGCAGGCGGTCGAGCTCGTGGTGACCACGCAGTTCGGCTCCACGTCGATGCTGCAGCGCAAGCTGCGCGTGGGCTTCGCCAAGGCCGGTCGCCTCATGGATCTCATGGAGTCCCGCGGGGTGGTGGGGCCCTCCGAGGGCTCGAAGGCGCGTGACGTGCTCGTCAAGCCCGACGACCTCGCCGAGGTGCTCGCGACGATCTCCGGAGACACGCCGCCCGCGGGAGCCACCGCGGACGCCGACGCGCCGTCGTCGGGAACCGGGCCTGC
>JAUNTT010000111.1 GCA_030538555.1 Micrococcus sp. | reverse complement strand
GTCGTGGGTGACGCGGTGAGGCCGGGTGATGTGGGCGACGCAGTGAGGCTCGAGGTGTCGGCGCTGGCCGGCGAGGTCGCCGGCGACGTGGGCGAGGCGGCCTCGGCCTCGGTGTCGTCTGCGGGGGTGGAGCCGCAGGCGCTGAGGAGCAGAGTCAGCGTCACCAGGGAGGTCGCAGTCCGCGCGCTGACGCGCAGGCGGGAGTCGGAGTGGCTGGCGGTGCGAGGCATGGGCCCCTCCTCGGTCGGCAGAGCACGGGCTCGGGGTCGTCCATCTCGGCACCCGAGCGGTCCTCCGACGCTAGCACTCGGCCTGACCTGCGCGTTATGTGTTGAGCTTGGTCGGTCTCGAGGCCCGCAAGAGCGACCAAGCTCAACAGAAAGCGAGGGGCAGGGCGCACGCTCGCCCGTCGCACGCTTGAGCCGCTCGCCCGTCGCACACGCGACGAGCCGGCCCCGGCACACCGGCTACGCGGTCTCGGCGTAGTCGTAGAACCCCTTGCCGGACTTTCGGCCGAGGTCGCCGCGGGCCACCATGTCGCGCATCAGCTGCGGGGGAGCGAAGCGCTCGCCGAGCTGCGACTCGAGGTACTCCGCGATGCCCAGGCGCACGTCCAGGCCCACGATGTCCGTCAGTGCCAGCGGGCCCACCGGGAACTTGTAACCCAGCACCATCGCGTTGTCGATGTCCTGCGGGGAGGCCACGCCCTCTTCGACCATGCGGATGGCCTCCAGGGCGATGGCCACACCCAGGCGCGAGGACGCGAAGCCTGGCGCATCGCGCACCACCACGGGGGTCTTGCCGAGCGCCTCCACCCACTGCGCGGACAGCGCCTTCAGCTCATCCGAGGTCTGCGCGCCGATGACGACCTCCACCAGCTTCGACGCCGGCACAGGGTTGAAGTAGTGCAGCCCGCAGAACCGCTCGGGCCGGCGCAGGTGCCCCGCCAGCTCATCCACGGACAGCGAGGAGGTGTTCGTGGCCAGCCACGCGTCCTCGCTCAGGTGCTCCTCCACGCCGGTCAGCGAGGCGATCTTCAGGCCCATGTCCTCGGGGACGGCCTCCACCACCAGCCCGCAGCGGGCAAACTCCGCGCGGTCCGTGGCCACGGTGAGTTTCGCGGCCCAGCCCTCGAGCCCACCGGAGATCTTGCCGCGCTCCAGGGAGGCGGCCACGTCCTCGAGGACGCGATCGCTCGCGGCGGCCGCGGCGTCGTCGTCGCGCTCCACCACAATCACGTGCGACGCACCGGAGGTGAGGAACGCATGGGCGATGCCGGCGCCCATGCGCCCGCCCCCCAGCACCCCGACGACGTCGGGCACGGTGACAGCGGAGGTCTCGCTCATGGGGATGCTCACTTCTTCTTTCGGTCGAGGAACGCATGCATGCGCTCGAACTTGGCCTCGGATTCGAACAGGATGGCCTGGGCGATGTTGTCCACGTGGGGGTGCGCCTCACGCGGGAGATGGAACACGCGCTTCGAGATGCGCACGGCCAGCGGATCCTGCTTCGCGATCCGATCCGCCAGCGCATGCGCGGCGTCCACGAGATCCTCCGAGGCGTGCAGCTCGGTGACGAGCTTGAGATCGAGGCACTCCTGCGCGTCGAGGATCCGCCCGGCCAGCAGCAGCTCCAGGGCCACGGGCTCGCCGACGAGCTCCTTGAGCCGCCACTGGGCGCCTGCCGCGGCGGTGATACCCAGCGAGGTCTCCGGCTGCCCCATCTTCAGGCTCGGGGTGCCCAGCCGGAAGTCCGCGGCCCACGCCAGCTCCGCGCCGCCGCCGAGGGCGAATCCGTCGATGGCCGCGATGACCGGCATCGGGAGGCTGTGGATGCGGTCGAAGATGCCGGAATTGATCCCGCGCAGCGCGTCATCCCGACGCCGGGCACGCAGCTGTCCGATGTCCGCTCCGGACGCGAAGAGGCCCTTGGACGTCCCGTCCTTGCCGGGCACGTGCGTGCCGGAGATGAGCAGGATCTTGGGGTGGGCCTCGAGGTGCGCGCAGATCTGGTGCAGCTCGGCGACCATGACGTCGTCGATCGCGTTGCGCACCTCCGGGCGGTCCAGGATCGCGTGGAGCCGGTCCTCGCGCTCCTCGACGCGGACGGCCTCGAAGCCTTCCGTGTTCAGCGTTGTCATCAGACGCGCTCCACCAGGATCGTGGTGCCCTGCCCGACGCCGACGCACATCGAGGCCAGACCCTTGTCCACGCCCTCGCGCTCCATGCGGCCCAGCAGGGTGATGGTGATCCGCGAGCCCGAGGAGCCGAGCGGATGGCCCAAGGCGATGGCGCCGCCGTCGTTGTTCACGATCTCCGGGTCCAGGCCGAGCCGGCGCACGGAGGCCAGGGACTGGGTGGCGAAGGCCTCGTTGAGCTCCACCGCGCCGACGTCGCCGGCCGACCAGCCGGTGCGGGCGAACGCCTTCTCCGTGGCCGGCACGGGGCCCAGGCCCATGATGGGCGCGGCGAGACCCGCGGCGGTCTGATCCACCACGCGAGCGCGCGGGGTCAGGCCGTACTTCTGCGCGGCGCGCTCGGAGACCACGAGGATGGCGGAGGCGCCGTCGTTGAGCGAGGAGGAGTTGCCGGCGGTGACCACGCCGCCGGGCTTGATGATCGGACGCAGCTTCGAGAGGACTTCGAGGGTGGTGCCAGGGCGGGGGCCCTCGTCGGTGTCCACAACGGTCTCGGCACCCTTGCGTCCCTTCACGGTGACGGGCACGATCTCGTCGATGAAGCGGCCGGCCTCGATGGCGGCCAGGGCGCGCTCGTGGGAGCGCACGGCGAAGGCGTCGGCGTCCTCGCGGGAGATGTTCTCCACCTCGCCGACCTCCTCGGCGGTCTCCGGCATGGAGAAGGTGAACTTCTCGCCGAAGGTGTCCGCGTCGTCGAAGCGGGGGTTGACGAAGCGCCAGCCGATCGAGGTGTCAAACGCCGCGCCGGGCTTGGCGAAGGCGGTGGTCGGCTTCTCCATGACCCAGGGCGCGCGGGACATGGACTCCACGCCGCCGGCCACGACGACGTCGGCCATCCCGGAGCGCACCATCGCGGTGGCCATGCCGATCGCGGACATGCCGGACGCGCACAGGCGGTTGACGGTGATGCCGGGAACGGTGTCCGGGAAGCCGGCCAGCAGCCAGGCCATGCGCGCCACGTTGCGGTTCTCCTCGCCCGCGCCGTTGGCGTTGCCGAGGATGACCTCGTCGACCACCGACGGGTCGATGCCGGCGTCCTCGATCACGGCCTTGATGGTGAGGGCGGCGAGATCGTCCGGGCGGACCGAGGACAGCGCGCCCCCGTAGCGGCCCACCGGGGTGCGCTTGCCGCTGACGAGGAAGGCCTGCTGGACGGAGGTGGTCATGGAGTCTCCTTGAGAGTGACGCGCGGGTCCCGCGGCCGATGATTTACCGACCGAGCGTTCAGGTACTGGTGTTCAGTATTGGCATGGAACCCGGGGCGGGTCAACCGGTGGCCGCAGTGTGGGCTGGCGGGCGTGGGGCGGAGTCCACCCATTCGACCGCGGGTTTCCGTCATGACCGCTCGAATATTCAGGCGGTCATGACGGAAACCCGCGGTCGGCCGAGCTCAGTGCGAGCAGCCGCACCCGGAGGTCTCGCCGCAACGGCAGTCCTCTCCGCACCCACAACCGCCCGCGCCTGCGCCCGCACCCGACGCCGGTCCGCCCGCGGCGTCCGTGCCCGGCAACTGCTCGGCCAGGCCGCGCGCGTGGCAGGCGCCCTGGCGCGGGGCGGGGACGTCGAGGACGGGGGAGCGGTCGAAGAAGCCCTCGGGCCGGAGCTTGAAGCCGGTGTGGTCGACGGGCATGATCGGCCAGTCCTCGATGCGCGGGAAGTGCGTGAGCCCGAAGGTGTGCCACACCACGAGGTCTTCGTCCACCACGCTGCGGTCGGCTGCAGTCCACTCGGGGATGCCGGAGCCACCGGCGTGCTGGTTGGGGAAGTCGCCGGTGGGGTAGCGCTCGTCCTCGTGATACGGGGTGACCCACAGGGCCTTCGACGCGAACGTCGCCCGCCCGAACACTGAGGATTCCGGCGCTGCCAGCAGGGTGGGCAGGCCTTCGCCGTGCAGCTTGTAGCCCACCGGTGCGCCGAGGCGGTTGGTGTGCTGCGTGGACTCCACCACCCACGTGCGTCCCACGGCATGGTCGGCGTCGCGCTGGGCGGCCTGTTCGGTCTCCAGGACGGTCCGGCGTCGGGTGAAGGCGTTGCCGCGCGGGTTGTCTTCCGACACCGGAAGACGGACCGCATCCTCCTCCAGCACGCGGGAGCGGCCGCCGTCGAGAGCGAAGTCCAGCCGCGCACCGAAGAGGTGCTGATGGAAGGGGGCGCCGAGGCCCGGGGCCATCTCGGAGGCGAAGTCCGTGGGCCCGTCCGGGATGGCGGAGGTGAACACTACGCCCGTGGCCTTGGCCTCGAACTCGATGGTGCCGTCCAGGTAGAGGTACCAGTAGAAGCCGTAGTCGTAGTTGCCGACGGTGGTGAAGAAGGAGATCACGAGGCGGCGGTTGCGGCGCGTGTAGGCCACGCCCGTCCACATCTCCGTGTGCTTCGAGAGGATGGACCAATCCTCCTCGTGCATGCAGATGCCGTTCTTGATCTGCCGCGGCTCGCCCTGATTGTTGACCACCCACGGGGAGAGATAGGTGATGTCGCCGAGGCAGTCGCAGCCCAGCTCGAGCGAGTTCGCCCACTGGCCCACGAGGTATTCACCGGTGTCGAAGTAGTTCTGCCAGGACCGCACCGGCGACGGATCGCCGTAAGGGACCACCATCTCGGCGATGGCGGCGCGGTCCAGAATCCGACGACGGCGACCGGCGTCGTCGAAGGAGATGTTCTGCAGGACCAGGCCCTCGCGCATGTCGAAGCCGATGTCCAGGGACCATTTCTCCCATTCCACGTGATTGCCGTTGCTCACAGTGAAGGACGGTCCTTGCGGCTGGGTGATCTCGATCGGCTTCTGCGTGGTGCGCAGCTCGCCCGTGAGCTCCGGGTCGGTGAAGTTGCCGTGCTCCTGCGGGATCGGCACGACGCCGAAGTCCAGCACCTGATCCACGCGCCGGTTCGTCATGTCCACGTAGGCGACGAGCCCGTCGATCGGGTGCGCCCACGGCGAATCTGCCTCGTGCTGCTGGTGGAAGGCGAGCCCGCGCAGCATGCGCACGCCGCACTCCTGTTCGTACTCGAACACGCCGGCAGACAGCGGCGCGACGCGCACCTCCTCCACGGGCAGGTCGCGATCAGCGAGGGCCTTCAGCCAGCGCTCGTCCGTGGCGAGGATGGCCTCGACCTGCTCGAACTCCTCCTCCATCACGGGGAACTGGCCCTCCGCGGTGGCATCGAGTTCGGTGACGTTGAGGACCTCGCCGCGGGCGGCGGAGACGACGACGTCGCGGCCGGCGCCGCCGTCGGTGTCCAGGAGGAACACACGGAAGCGACGGTCCCGCGAGATCTCGGCGCGCTCGGCGGAGCGCGGCGGGTCCAGCAGACCCAGGTAGGCGATGCTGGTGCTCTCCGGCATCAGCTCAGCGGCGCGCAGGGTCTCGACGACGCCACGGATCTCCGCATCGGTGGCCAGGGTGAAATCGCCCTCGGCGGGCGTCAGGTTGTTCTCCATGTGGAGACGATAAAACGGGGTGTGACCGGGAGCATAGGATTTCCGTGCAGGACCGCGTGGAGCGAGCGCGAAGTCAACGGGGATGGAGGACGGACATGCCGCGAGTGGTGGACCGGGCGGCCCGGCGTCGTGAACTGATGGAGACGACGTGGCGGGTGGTCGCCGAACGCGGGCTCAGCGGGGCCACGATGCGGCAGATCGCGGAGGCGGCCGGGTACGCCAACGGCGCACTCAAGCCGTATTTCCCTAGTAAGCGGGAGCTGATCGAGGCGACCTACGACCACGTGTTCACGCGAACCGAGAAGCGGATCGAGGCGGCAGTCGCAGGGCTGAGCGGGGTGGCGGCGCTGCGGGCGCTGTGCTGCGAGGTGCTGCCGATGGACGCCGAGCTGGTGCAGGAGGCGCGGCTCGTGATCGCGTTCTGGGACCAGGCCGCGCGGGACGAATCCGAGGCCGCGCTGGCCGCGGCGAGCTTGGAGGCGTGGCGCGTGCGGGTGCGTGCGGCGTTGGACGAGGCCGGAGAGGCCGGCGAACTGCGTGCGGGGTCGGACGCTGAGGCCGTGATCGATGCGCTGCTGACTTGGATGTACGGCGCGCAGGTGACAGCGGTGATGGACGCGGGTCGTTTCGGCGGGGCGCGGCTGGAGGCTCAGCTCGACGCGGTGCTGGGGCTGCTGACGCCGTGAGCGAGGCTGGGCCGGGCGGGGCGCGGTGGGCGAAGCTGGGCACTACGCTCGGCGAGGAGAGCACCGGCGTGATGCTGCCGGTGTGGCAACGCGGGCGCGCTGCAGCGGGCATGACCCAGCGGCCGCCAGGATGAACGGGAGACTCGCATGAGCACTGATGGGAACACTGTCCCCTCCATTTCTCACGTGCCGCTGGCTGGATCGGCTGGTGCGCCGGTGGTCATGCTGGTCGGCGCAGGGCTGGGCACCGGCGTGCAGGCCTTATGGTCGGAGTGCGCGGGGGAGCTCACGGCACTGCTGGGCGACGACGTCCAGGTGATCGGCTGGGACCTGCCCGGGCACGGGTGCTCGCCCGAACACGGGGAGCGGCTGAGCATCGGCGACCTGGCCTATGCGGTGGCTGGGCTGGTGGCGCGGCTGCGTGAGTCTGGGGAGATTGGCGCGGGAGCGCGGGTGTTCTACGCGGGCGTGTCCATCAATGGCGCGGTGGCGTTGCAGCTGGGGCTGGACCACGGCGAACTCTTCGACGGGATCGCGGTGATCTGCTCCGCCGCCAAGATCGGCGAGGCGGCCGGCTGGGCGGAACGTGCCGAGCTGGTGCGCGAGCAGGGCACCGAGGTCATGGTGGAGGGGTCGACACAGCGCTGGTTCGCCCCCGGTTTCGTGGACGAGCATCCGGGGCGCGTGCGGGCCCTGCTGGACACGCTTGAGGAGACCGACCGGTTCTCGTACGCACGGCTGTGCGAGGCGCTCGCGGACTTCGATGTGCGCGATCAGCTGGCGAAGATCACCGTGCCGATGCTGACCGTGCACGGTGCTGACGACGCAGTGTGCCCACCCGAGCGAGGCGAGGAGATCGTGGCGCGGGTGGCGCAGGGGCAGGCTGTGGTGCTCGACGACGTTGCCCACCAGGCGCCGCTCGAGGCACCGGAGTCGACGGCGCGGGTGCTGGGCGAGTGGCTGGAGTCGCTCCGAGGTTGAGCCGTGGGGGCGAGGCTTGGCGTGCATGGGACCGACTCCGCCCCTCACCCCTCGACCGCTCAACCGTTCGACCTCCGGTTTGCATCACGACCTGCCGCAAAAACGGGGGGTCGTGATGCAAACCGGCGGTCGGCCCGCAGGGGTACCGACTCAGGGGGTGATGTCGTTGCCGTGCTCGTCCACGAACCCGGTCGCGCAGCCCCAG
>JAUNTT010000110.1 GCA_030538555.1 Micrococcus sp. | reverse complement strand
GGCCGGCCATGCGGACAGAGAAACGGGCCGCCCCGCGCGATGCGGGACGACCCGTGGTCGAGGATGCGCATGCGCGCGAGGGAGTGCCTCGGCGCGCGTGCGCGTCCGTCACTTGACGGTGACGGAGGCGCCTGCGCCCTCGAGCTGCTCCTTGGCCTTGTCGGCCGCGTCCTTCTCGACCTTCTCGAGGACAGCCTTGGGGGCGCCGTCGACCAGCTCCTTGGCCTCCTTGAGACCGAGACCGGTGAGGGCGCGCACCTCCTTGATGACCGCGATCTTGGCCGAGCCGACGGAGTCGAGGACGACGTCGAACTCGGTCTGCTCCTCCTCGGCGGCGGCGTCGCCGCCACCGGCCGGGGCGGCGCCACCGGCAACCGCGACGGGCGCGGCGGCGGTGACGTCGAAGACATCCTCGAACTGCTTCACGAACTCGGAGAGCTCGATCAGGGACATCTCCTTGAAAGCATCGATGAGCTCGTCAGTGCTGAGCTTCGCCATGGGGCGTTCCTTCCTGTTGCGGGTGGGGCCGTGGCCCCGTACCTCGGTGTGTGCGGCGCGGGTGCTGCGCCATGCGTTCTCCGCCGGATCCGCGGGGAGCGGGGGCGGTGGTCAGCGCTGACGCGCTGGGACGCGAGGGGTGGAGCGGGGTGAGCCGGGGCTCAGGCCGCCGCGCCGCCCTTCTCGCGCAGCGCGTCCACGGTGCGCGCCGCCTTGGACAGCGGCGCCTGGAACACGGCAGCGGCCTTGGACATCGACGCCTTCATGGCGCCGGCGGCCTTGGCCAGCAGGACCTCGCGGGACTCGAGGTCCGCGAGCTTCTTGACATCGTCCTCCGAGAGCGCAGCGCCCTCGAAGTAGCCGGACTTCAGAACGAGCTGGTCGTTCTGCTTGGCGAAGTCACGCAGGGTCTTGGCCGCCCCGACCGGCTCGCCCTTGATGAAGGCGATGGCGGTGGGGCCCTCGAGCTTGCCCTCGAACGCGTCGATCCCGGCCTCGCGGGCGGCGATCTCGGTCAGCGTGTTCTTCACCACGGCGTAGTGGGTGTCGGCACCCAGCGCGCGACGCAGCTGCTGCAGCTGCGTCACGGAGAGGCCGCGGTACTCGGTGAGAACGGCGGCGTCGGACTCACGGAACAGCTGCGTGAGCTCGGCGACGGCGTCCACCTTCTCGGGCTTCGCCATGGCCCTCCTTCCAGAGGTCTCGGTCCGCCGGCCCGATGGGCCCGGTGCGGTGCAGATGCACCCGTCCGGACACGGAAAAGGCCTCGACACGCAGGTGTCGAGGCCCGGGGCGCACGTCGGGACGTCTCTCCGTCACGGAGAGGCCGTCGCTGTGGTGCGGCGGTTCATCATCACCTGCGCAGGCCGTCCCGTGCGGGAGTCCTTCGGTCGATCTCGGGGTCGAGGTCGACGACCGGCGGTCTTCGGTGGTGCCAGCTTACGGGAGCGGGCCGCACCGGACCAGCCGGGGATCGGCGTCGTGCATCACATCGCGACATCACATGGCAGTCCCGCGGGGCGACGGCAGGACCGATGTGCACCCGCTCACATCGGAGGCGGTGGGGACGATCGTCCTGGGCTGTCAGCTCGCGTCGGCACGGTCCGATCCGGGGCACAGGCGCATCCCCGGCGGGCTCGATACGGGTCATCGTCCCCCATGCTCCATCCCACCATCGAACGCCCCGGTAGGAGCGGGACCATCGCCCCGATCCCCCGCACCCGCCTCGCTCGCCATCGGGCGCGGAGCACGCCGTCCAGCCCCGCAGGGCGGCCCGGGCACAGACCCCGGGAACCAGCGCCAAAACGCCCGTGACCAGCGCTGATGCTCCTGCCGGCGCGCGCCCATGGGGTCTCATTGCCCGGTTCCTCACATGCTCCTACGGTGAAGAGGAACGGTCGATACCGCACCGCTCACCACCTCTCGCAGCAGGGAAGGAACGCCTCACGATGGCAGCCCCCACGCAGACCCAGGACCGACCGCAGGCAACCCCCGAGACCGGTGCCTCCGCATCGATCGACGTCCTCGCCGAGCGCGCGGCCGCAGCTCTCGCCGCCTTCGACTCCTACGACCAGGAGCGCATCACGAGCATCGTCCACGCCATGGCCCTCGCCGGCGTCGACAAGCACATGCCTCTGGCCCGTCACGCGGTGGAGGAGACCGGCCGTGGTCTGTTCGAGGACAAGTGCGTGAAGAACATCTTCGCCACCGAGTACATCTGGAACTCGATCAAGTACGACCGCACCGTGGGTGTCATCCACGAGGACACCCAGACCGGTGTCACCGAGATCGCGGAGCCCGTCGGTGTGGTCGCCGGGGTCACCCCCGTCACCAATCCCACCTCCACCGTCATGTTCAAGTGCTTGATCTCGATCATGACCCGCAATCCGATCATCTTCGCCTTCCACCCCAGCGCCCAGGAGTGTTCGGCCGCCGCAGCCGCCGTGATGCGCGACGCGGCGGTGGAGGCAGGCGCCCCCGAGGACTGCATCCAGTGGATCACCGAGCCCTCCATCGAGGCCACGAACGCCCTGCTGAACCACCCGACCGTCGCCCTCACCCTTGCCACCGGCGGCTCCGGCATGGTCAAAGCGGCGTACTCCACCGGCAAGCCCGCCCTGGGTGTCGGCCCCGGCAACGTGCCGGTCTACGTCGAGAAGACAGCGAAGATCTCCCGGGCCGTCAACGACCTGCTGATCTCCAAGACCTTCGACAACGGCATGATCTGCGCCTCCGAGCAGGCCGTGATCGTCGAGGAGGAGATCGCTGATGAGCTGGTCGCCGAGTTCGTCGCCTACGGCGCCCACGTGATCACCGAGGACGAACGCGCCCGGCTCGAGGACTTCATGGTCTCCGAGAAGGGCGGGATCTCCGCCTCGGTCGTCGGGCAGAACGCCGAGCAGATCGCGGCCGGCGCCGGCATCGATGTGGCCCCCGGCACCAAGCTGCTGCTGGTCCCGATCGACGGCGTCGGTGAGGATCACCCCTTCTCCCGCGAGAAGCTGTGCCCGGTGCTGGCCGTGATGCGGGTCCCCGGAAAGGATGAGGCCCTCGAGGCCTGCGAGGCTATGCTCGAGTTCGGGGGCCTCGGCCACACCGCGGTCGTCCACACCTCCGACCCGTCGATCGAGCGGGAGTACGGACTGCGCATGAAGGCCTGCCGGATCATCGCCAACGCCCCCAGCGCCCTCGGTGGCATCGGCGACGTGTACAACGGCCTGCTGCCCTCGCTGACGCTCGGCTGCGGCAGCTACGGCCACAACTCGGTCTCGCGGAACGTCAGCGCAGTGGACCTCATCAACGTCAAGCGGATCGCGGAACGGCGGAACAACATGCAGTGGTTCAAGGTGCCCCCGAAGACCTACTTCGAGCGCTACTCGGCCCAGTACCTGCAGAAGATGCCCCGCATCAGCCGGGTGTTCATCGTCACCGACCCCGGCATGGTGCAGTTCGGCTACGCCGACGTGGTCATCGATCACCTGAAGAAGCGCCGCGAGGAGGTCGCCTGGACGATCTTCTCCGACGTCGAGCCGAACCCGTCCTCCACCACGGTGTTCAAGGGCGCGCAGCTGATGCGGGACTTCGAGCCGGACTGCATCATCGCCCTCGGCGGCGGGTCCGCGATGGACGCCGCGAAGGGCATGTGGCTGTTCTACGAGGAGCCCGAGGCCAGCTACTTCGGCATGAAGCAGAAGTTCATGGACATCCGCAAGCGCACGTACCGTTTCCCCAAGATCGGGGAGAAGGCCGAGTTCGTGGCGATCCCGACCACCGCCGGCACCGGCAGCGAATGCACGCCCTTCGCGGTGATCACCGACGCCGAGACGCATGTGAAGTACCCGCTCGCGGACTACCAGCTGACGCCGACCGTCGCGATCTCCGACGCCCAGTTCGTGGACACGGTGCCGCCGCGCACCGCCGCCGACTCCGGGATGGACGCCCTCACCCACGCGATCGAGAGTTACGTGTCGGTGATGGCCAGCGACTACACGCGAGGACTCTCCGTTCGGGCAGCCCAGCTGCTGTTCGAGAACCTGCGTGCCGCGGTGCTGGACGACGACCGGGACGCGAAGGAGAAGGTGCACAACGCCGCGACCATCGCCGGCATGGCCTTCGCGAACGCGTTCCTGGGGATCGTGCACTCCCTGTCCCACAAGTGCGGCGCGGAGTTCGAGATCGCCCACGGCCGGACGAACGCGATCTTCCTGCCGCACGTGATCCGGTACAACGCCACCAAGCCGTACAAGCACGCGGTGTTCCCGAAGTACGAGTCGTTCCGCGCGGACCAGGACCTCGCGGACCTCGCCCGGGCGATGGGCTTTGCGGCGGGCACTGTCGAGGAAGGCGTGCAGTCGCTGATCGACGAGGTCAGCTCGCTGGCCCAGGATCTCGGGATCGAGCTCAGCCTCGAGGCCCAGGGCGCCACCCGTGAGCACCTGGACCGCGTGGTCGATGACCTCGCCTACCGGGCCTTCGAGGACCAGTGCACCCCGGCGAACCCGAAGCAGCCGCTGGTGAAGGAGCTGAAGGCCCTGATCCAGGATGCGTTCGTCGGCGAGATCGGCTACACGGCCGCCCAGGAGGGGTCGGTCCAGGAGCCCAGCACCTCGGCGACCGCCGAGAGCATCGAGGAGGCGGCCGAGCGGGCCGACGGCGAGGACGGCGCGGATGACACCGCCGAGTTCGTCGAGTCGGTGGATCCGGCGCAGGAGCGGGAGCAGGGCAAGGCCTGACCGCCCCGCCGGGCGGGGCCCTGCCCGGCCCCGCCCCGGCCGGCGAATGGCGGGAAATGAGCCAGATTCTGGCTCATTTCCCGCCATTCGCGGGTGAGGGGACGATCAGGAGTCGTCGGTGTCCTCGGTGAGGTTCCGGGTGCGGCTGACGTCGACGGGGACGCCCGGGCCCATGGTGGTGGACACGGTGATCTTGGAGATGTAGCGACCCTTGGAGCTCGACGGCTTCAGACGCAGGATCTCCTCCAGCGCGGCGACGTAGTTCTCGACCAGCTGGGTGTCGGAGAACGAGGTCTTGCCGATGATGTAGTGCAGGTTCGCTGCGCGATCGGTGCGGAACTCGATCTTGCCGCCCTTGATGTCGGAGACAGCCTTCGCGGTGTCCATCGTGACGGTGCCGGTCTTGGGGTTCGGCATCAGACCACGGGGACCGAGGACCCGGCCGAGCTTGCCGACCTTGCCCATCAGGTTCGGGGTGGCGACGGCCGCATCGAAGTCGGTCCAGCCGCCGGCGACCTTCTCGATCAGGTCGTCGTCGCCGACCTCATCGGCACCCGCCTCACGCGCCGCCTCGGCCTGCGGGCCGACGGCGAACACGATCACGCGGGCGGTCTTGCCGGTGCCGTTGGGCAGGTTCACGGTGCCGCGCACCATCTGGTCGGCCTTGCGCGGGTCCACGCCCAGGCGCATCGCAACCTCGACGGAGGCGTCGAACTTCGCCGGGGACGTCTTCTGGGCCAGCCGGATCGCGTCGAGCGGCGCGTACAGGCGCCCCTCCTCGATCTTGGCGGCGCCGTCCTTGTAAGCCTTGCTGCGGAATGCCATTGTCGTCAGTCCTCCACCGTGATGCCCATGGACCGGGCGGTTCCGGCCACGATCTTCGCGGCCTGCTCGATATCGTTCGCGTTCAGATCCGGCATCTTGGTCTCCGCGATCTCGCGGGCCTGTGCCATGGTGATCGACCCAACCTTGTCGGTGTGCGGGACCGAGGATCCCTTCTGCACGCCCGCGGCCTTCTTGATGAGCTCCGCGGCCGGCGGGGTCTTGGTGACGAACGTGAACGAGCGGTCCTCGTACACGGTGATCTCGACGGGGATGATGTTCCCGCGCTGGTGCTCCGTCGCGGCGTTGTACGCCTTGACGAACTCCATCATGTTCACGCCGGCGGCACCCAGCGCCGGACCCACGGGCGGAGCGGGGGTGGCCGCTCCGGCCTGGATCTGGAGCTTGATGATGCTCGCGACCTTCTTCTTGGGAGCCATGGACTCTCTTCCTTCTGTGTCGTGGTACGGGCAGGGAGCTGGCGCTCCCCTCCCACTGGTGGACGCCGGTTCTGCTCAGCGTCCGGGAGCCGGTCCGATCAGATCTTGGCGACCTGGTCGAAGGCCAGCTCCACCGGGGTCTCGCGTCCGAAGATGGACACGAGGACCCGGAGCTTTTGGTGCTCGTTGTCGACCTCGGCGATCGACGCGGGCATGGTCTCGAACGGACCGTCCATGACGGTCACGGACTCACCGACCTCGAAGGCCGGCATCTTCTTCGCCGGGGTCTTCTGCGCGGCGCCACCGCTGCGCTTCTTCTCCGGCAGGCCGACGGACGGCTCCAGCAGGGAGAAGATCTCCTCGAAGGTCAGCGGGGTGGGGTTGTTGGCGTTGCCGACGAAGCCGGTGACGCCCGGGGTGTCGCGCACGACCCGCCAGGACTGGTCGGTCATGTCCATGCGCACGTACACGTATCCCGGGACGCGCACGCGGCGGACGAACTTCTTCTGCCCGCCCTTGACCTCGGTCGCATCCTCCATCGGGACCTCGATCTGGAAGATGTGGTCCTCCATGTCCTGGGTCTCGATGCGGGTGGTGAGCTGGGTCTTCACCCGGTTCTCGTGACCGGAGTAGGAGTGGACGACGTACCAGTCACCGGGAGCGGCCCGCAGCTGGCGGCGCAGCACCGCGACGGGGTCCTCCTCCTCGGGCTCCTGGTCGTCGGTGTCCTGGGTCGACTCGGGGCTCTCGCCGGACCCGGCCTCGCCGGTGCCCTCGGAGCTCTCGTTCGCAGTGGCCTCGCCTGCGGCGGCCTCGGCGTCGGCGACCGCGTCGGAGGACTCCGCCATCGTCGGCGCGTCCTCGACGGGGGTCCCGGCCGCGGCCCCGAGGTCCTCCTCGGAGGCATCGGAGACCGGCGCGAGCCCTGCCTCCTCGGCGTCGGATGAGGTCTGCTGCTCCTGCGCGGAGGCGGAGAACGCGAGGGTGTCGTCGACGTCGTCGAAGGCGTCCCTCGGGGCGTCGGAGTTCACGTCAGTCACGGGAACCTGCTTTCCTTCCGGCTGGGCGCCCGGCCGCGGAGGCGGCGGGCGGGATGGTCATGTCGGACTCGGCGTGGCACCGGGCCGCGGAGGCGTACCGGGATCAGACGTCCGGCGACGTGAACGCCGCCTGGGCGAGCCACCCGAAGAGGGCGTCGAGCCCGAAGACGAAGAAGATCATCAGCGCGACGAACGTCAGCACCGTGATGGTGTAGACGATCAGCTCCCGACGGGTCGGGATGACGACCTTCTGCAGTTCGGCGACCACCTGCCGCAGGAACAGTCCGATCGCAGCGATCGGGTTCCGCGAACCGGGGCGGTCGCGGTCGCCGTGCTCCGACGAGGACGACGCCTGCTGGCTGGAACTCATCCCTGACTGTCCGATCTCATCGAGGTCATCGCTCCCGGCGGGCCGAACCCGGTCCGCCAGGTCGAGCAGGGTAGACAGGACTCGAACCTGCAACCTGCGGTTTTGGAGACCGCTGCGCTACCAATT
>JAUNTT010000109.1 GCA_030538555.1 Micrococcus sp. | reverse complement strand
GGTCGCCTCGGCGTGCTGACTCGTGACGGGTGCCCCCGCTGCGGCTGCTGGCGTTGCGGCAGCCACGGGGCCGCTGAAGGGCACATAGCCCTTCATGCGCTGACGCTGCTCGTAGGGCACGCCCACGGCAGCACTTGTCACCGCTGCGGCGGTGCCCGTCGGCGCAGCCGGAGCTGGCGCCTGCTGGGCAGGGGCAGCTGCGGGGGTGCTGGCGGCAGCAGGCACGGCCGCGGACTCAGCGACACCCGGCTGTGCCGCGCCCGGCGCGGTCGCTGACTCGACGGCGGCAGGCGCGGCCGTGCTCGGCGCGGCATCAGCTGCGGGCGCCGCACTCGTCGTCACAGTCGGGGCATCGCCGCGCAGCGGGGTGTAACCCGCCATGCGCTGACGCTGTTCGTAGGGCATGGCGTCCCGGGTCTCCCCCGCTGCCGGGCCCGTGCTGGTGGTTGCAGCGGCGGCGGGCGCGACCGTCGCGGCGTCCGCCTCGGAGACCGCAGGCTGCTCGGCCCTGCTCTCCGCGGCAACCGGTGCGGCAACAGCGGCGTCCGACGAAGTCGCCGACTCCGCAGCTGGCTCACGTACGGGCTCCGCCACCGACGGACCCACCGGTGCCACGCTCACGGACTCGGCGGCAGGAGCCTCCTCGATCTGCTCCGGCGGCGCGGAAAGGGCCGGTCGCGGGGCGGCGTCGTCGGGGTAGGCGGCACCCTGGAACGGCGTGTAACCGGCCATCCGCTGCTTGGGCATGACGTGTCCTCCTTGGCGACGCCGCCTCAGCGGCGGGCGCGAATCTGCTCGATCAGCTTCGGGACCACATCGAAGACGTCTCCCACCACGCTGAAGTCGGCGATGTCGAAGAGCTCGGCGTCCTCGTTCTTGTCGATCGCCACGATGGTCTTCGCGGTCTGCATGCCGGCGCGGTGCTGGATAGCGCCGGAAATCCCCAGAGCGATGTAGAGGTCCGGGGACACGATGACACCGGTCTGACCCACCTGACGATCCGCCGTGGTGTAGCCGGCATCGACGGCGGCACGCGAGGCGCCCACGGCGGCCCCGAGCTCGTCCGCGAGCTCCTCAACGATGCGGAAGCCCTCCTCGGAGCCCACACCGCGACCGCCGGAGACCACGACCTTCGCGCCGCGCAGATCCGGGCGCGAGGAGGTGGACTCCTGCGCCACGGTCTCGCGGATCTCCGCCCCGGCGCTCACGCCGGGCAGGCTGGCCGCCTCGAGGCGCACCACCTCCGGCGAACCGACGGCCTCGGCGCGATCATCAATAGCGCCGCCGCGGATCGTGATGATCCGCGGGCCGCCCTCACCGGTGGACTCGGTCTGAATGTCACCGCCGAAGATGGAGTGCTGCGCGATGACCTCGTCATCGGCCCAGCGCAGACCCACGGCGTCCGCACACACGGGGCCGCGGGCGCGGACCGAGAGGCGGCCGGCCACCGCGCGGGACTCGGGGCTGTTGGGCAGCAGCACGGCCACCGGCTGCGTCTGCTCCACGGCCGCGGCCAGGGCGGCCACCGCGGCCGAACCGAGGACGCGGGCGGCGTCGTCGGACTCGGACACGAACACGCGGGCCGCACCCAGCTCGCCGAGACGAGCGGCGGCGGCCTCGCCGGCACCGGGAGCGGTCACGACGACGGCCATCGGCGTGCCCACGGTGGCGGCGGCGCCGAGCAGCCCGGCGGCATTCGCGCGGACCTTCCCGGCGGCGTCGAGCTCGGCGTAGACGAGGACGGCGTTGGCGGACAGATCCTGGACGGGGGTCTCAGACATGGGGATCGATGCTCCTTGAACGGTCAGGATCGGCTCAGATGTGGCGGTTCTCGGCGAGGAACGCGGCGAGCTGCTCGGCGGCCGTGCCGTCGTCGACCACCTTGGGGCCGGCGACCTTCTCCGGGCGGGCGTTCGCGGAGACCATGACCGAGCGGTACTCGGCCTCCACGGGCCCCGCGGTGATGCCCAGGTCCGCCAGGGACAGGGTGGCCAGCGGCTTCTTCTTCGCGGCCATGATGTTCTTGAAGTTGGGGAAGCGCGGCTCGGGGGTCTTCTCCGTCAGGGAGACCACGGCCGGCAACGCGACGGCGGCGCGCAGGTCCGCGTCCTCGGTGACGATGGTGCCCACCACCTCGGACTCACCGATCTCCACCCTCTCCGCCTGCGGCAGGTAGGGGCGGTCCAGGGTCTCGGCGAGCATCGCGGGCACCACGCCGGAGTTGCCATCGGTGGCGAGATTGCCGGCGAGGACGAGGTCCGCGCCTTCCTTCTCCACGGCGGCGGCCAGGACGCGGGCGGTCTGGACGGCGTCGGACCACGCGAGCGCCTCGTCGGTGACGTGCACCGCGGAGTCGGCGCCCATCGCGAGCATCTTGCGCAGCGTCTTGGTGGCGTCCTCAGGACCCATGCTCAGCGCGACGATCTCCGTGTCCCCGGCCCCGTCCTTGTACTGCAGGGCGATCTCCATGACGCGCTCGCTGATCTCGTCCGGCACGGGCTCGGCCGCGCCATCACGGACGATCATGCCGGTCTCCATGTCCAGCGTGCGCTCCTGCCACGTGTCCGGGACCTGCTTGGCCAGCACCATGATCTTCACGGGTGACTCCTTCTCTCGACGTCGCGCCTGTGTGCTCAGCGTACCGAGCGGGCCGACACGCTAAGGAGGGATGGACTTGACCTCCAGTATTCCAGTAAATCGCGATTAACTGAAGTGGGTGGCCGGTCCGTTGTCGCCTCCGATGCAACCCTGCGCGCTATTGTCCTGGTCACAGGCGGCTGCCGTGAAGGCGTCACCGTCCCCGCAACGCACCGCGGCAGCCTAGACCTCCGCGCCCTCATCGCCAGCGAAAGGCCACGATGACCCGCCCCAGCTCCCCGGACCGCACCCAGCGCAGCGCCGCGAACGCCACCCCGGAGACGGTCCCCGCTCGGGGTGCCGCGTCCCTGCTGCTGATCCGCGACGCCGACGCGCGCCTCGAGGTGTTCGCCCTACGCCGGGCGGGGTCGATGGCCTTCAGCGCGCACGCCACGGCCTTTCCGGGCGGTCGCGTGGATTCCGGTGACGCCCTGCCCCCCGAGCTCTGGCGCGAGACCGACCTGCACGACTGGGCCGAGCGGCTCGGCCTCGCCCATACACCCCAGGGCGCTGCGAGCACCCTGGCCGCCCAGGACCCCGCCGAGGCCGCTGGCATGGTCCTCGCGGCGACCGTGCGCGAGACCTATGAGGAGACGGGCGTGCTCCTGGCCCGCGACGCCGCCACCGGTGACCCCGTGGACCCGCAGCGCGTCGCCGCGTGGGGCGACGCCCCGCGGGAGGACCTCGAGGCCCACCGACTCGACTTCGGCACCTTCTTGGCCCGCGAGGACCTGCTCCCGGACACCGGTGCCCTGGCCCCGTGGTCCCGCTGGATCACGCCCGTGGGCGGACCGCGCCGCTATGACACCGTGTTCTTCGTCGTCGCCCTGCCCGAGGGGCAGAGCCCCGAACGGCTCTCCTCGGAGGCCGCCAGTCATGGCTGGGCCTCCCCCGATGCCTTACTCGAGCAGTTCCGCGCCGGCACGGTGAATCTCATGACGCCGTCGTGGTGGCAGCTGCGCCGACTCCAGGACGCTGGCGACGCCGGGTGGGCGGGCATCCGGGACCGCGCCGCCGAGCAGCCGGTGCGCGCCGTGATGCTCGATCCGCGGGCGGAGGACCACGAACGCGAACAGGAGTTCTGCTACGCCCGCGAGTACCTCGCCGATCTGCGGAGCTTCCGCGCTAACGCCCGCGTCGAGGAGTCCCCGGACAACGTGCTCTAGCGCCCGCCAGCCAGCTCCGCACCGGCCGGGCCTGATGTGGGGGTTCGCCCGGCGGCATGGTCAAGAGCGGCGCCGACCCGTAGCCTGGGTGACTGCACCCAGCGCCACCGCGTTGCCGTGCGCCCACCACGCCAGCGGGAGCCCACCCCGTCACCCGCTCACGGTGCGGCCGCCCACATCTGCAAGGAGGCAGAACAATGTCGTTGAGCGTCCTGGACCTGTTCTCGATCGGAATCGGCCCGTCGTCGTCCCACACGGTGGGCCCCATGCGGGCCGCACGCCGCTTCACCGACTCGCTCCAGCAGAACGACCACCTCGATGACGTCGCCCGCGTCCACGCCGAGCTCTACGGCTCGCTCGCCGCGACCGGCATCGGGCACGGTTCGGACACCGCGGTGCTGCTCGGCCTGGCCGGCCAGGATCCCGAGACCATCGACCCTGACGCCTGCACCGGACTCATCGAGAAGATCGTGCACGAGGGCACCCTGCCGCTGGGCGGCGAGGGCGCCATCGACTTCGACCGCAAGCAGGATCTGACCCTGCACCTGCGCGAGAACCTGCCCGGCCACCCCAACGGCATGCGCCTGACCGCTTACAACGCCGACGGCACCGAGCTGCACACCCGCGACTACTACTCCGTGGGCGGCGGATTCGTGGTCACTGCCGAGGAACTCGAGGCCGAGCTCGAGGAGTCCCGCGACGTCTCCCGCAAGGCCGAGAACGAGACCGGCGAGCCCTACCCCTTCTCCACCGCCGAGGAACTCGTGCGTCAGTGCACCGAGAACGACCTGAGCGTGGCCGAGCTCATGCGCGCCAACGAGGCCGTCAAGCACGACCTCGACGAGTTGCACACCCAGCTGGTCGCCATCTGGGACGTCATGCAGGAGTGCGTGGAGAACGGCTGCACCCGCACCGAGCCGATCCTGCCCGGCGGACTCGAGGTCCGGCGTCGGGCCCCCGCCCTGCGCACGCACCTGGAGCAGGAGACCGAGCGTACCGACCCCATGTGGGCCATGGAGTGGGTCAACCTCTTCGCGCTGGCGGTCAATGAGGAGAACGCCTCCGGCGGGCGCATCGTCACCGCCCCCACCAATGGTGCGGCCGGCATCATCCCGGCGGTGATGCACTACTACATGCGCTTCGTGCTGCCGGAGGACGCCTCCCCGCGCGAGCAGGAGGACAAGGCCGTCGAGTTCCTGCTCGTCGCCGCCGCCATCGGCATCCTGTACAAGCGCAACGCGTCGATCTCCGGTGCAGAGGTCGGCTGCCAGGGTGAGGTCGGCTCGGCCTGCTCGATGGCGGCCGGCGCCCTGTGCGCCGTGCTTGGCGGGACCCCCGAGCAGGTGGAGAACGCCGCGGAGATCGGCATTGAGCACAATCTTGGCCTGACCTGCGACCCCGTGGGCGGACTCGTGCAGGTGCCCTGCATCGAGCGCAACGCGATCGCCTCCGTCAAGGCCATCAACGCCGCCCGGCTCGCCCTGCTCGGCGACGGCAGCCATCGCGTCACCCTGGACCAGGCCATCAAGACCATGCGTGACACCGGCGCGGACATGAAGTCGAAGTACAAGGAGACCTCGCGCGGCGGCCTGGCCGTCAACGTCATCGAGTGCTGAGCCGGGCCCGGCGTCGACCGGACGCAGACCCGCGCCGAGCCCTGCGATAGGTTCGAGACTCAAGACCTGTCCCTCCCACCACCAGAGGACCGTGCCTGTGACCACCCAGCAGAGCGTCAACGCCGCCCTTCAGGGCGCGCAGTACGACATCGAGGAAGAGAAGAAGCGCGTCAAGGACGTCAAGATCGGCGCCGACGGCTACAAATACGCCTTCGGCCGCGCGATCAAGGAATTCGGGCGCGACGGCGGCACCGACCTGGCAGCCAAGCTGACCTACTTCATGGTCCTGTCGCTGGCCCCGTCACTGCTGGCCATCTTCTCCATCCTGTCCCTGGTCCTCGCCAACAACCGCGACGTCGTGGACGACCTCGTCAATGACATCGTCAGCCGCTACGTGCCCTCGGACTACGAGGCGCTCGTGGTGGATGTGGTGGACACCATGATGGACCAGGCCGGCGGCGGCAGCATCGTGGCGCTGGTCATCGGCATCGCCACCGCCCTGTGGTCCGCCTCGGCCTACGTCAAGGCGTTCAACCGCAGCGCCAATACCGTCTATGGCTACGCGGAGGGCCGCGGCTTCGTCGCCCTGACCGTGTCCAACCTGCTGACCACCCTCACCCAGCTCGTGGGCATCGTGGTCATCCTCATCTCCCTGGCGCTGAACCGCACCCTGGTGGAGAGCCTGCTGGTGCCGATCGCGGAGCCGTTGGGCGCCACGGGTGTGGCGAACTTCCTCGTGGACACCTTCCTGCCCATCTGGGACTGGGTCCGCTGGCCCTTCATCCTGCTCCTGCTGGTGCTGATGATCGCCACCCTCTACCGCGCGACGCCGAACGTGCAGCGCCCGGGCCGCAAGATCATCACGGTCGGTGCCGCGTTCGCGATCGTGGGCATGGCCGTGGGCGGCGTGGCCATGTACATCTACCTCTCGAACTTCGCCTCCTACGGCGGCTATGGTGCGATCGGCACCGTGATGGCTCTGCTCTTCGTGCTGTGGGTCTTCAACATCGTGCTGCTGATCGGCCTGGAGATCGACGTTGAGCTGGCCCGCGTGCGTCTGCTGCGCGCCGGGCTGCCCGCCGAGGCCGAGCTGCACCTGCCGCCCAAGGCGGTGGAGGGTGTCCGCAAGGCCGCGCAGGCTCGGGCGAAGCTCGAGGACGAGGCGTACCTCCTGCGCGCCAACTCCGGTCAGGGCAGCACCCCGAGCACACCGGAGCGCTGACCCGCGGCTGGCGCTGGGCTGCCGCGTCCCGCAGACCACAACGGATCGCACATTTTTCGGTTCCTCGCAGCTCATCGAGTGCGAGAAATCCAAGAATGTGCGATCCGTTGCTGTAAGGCCGGGCGGGTTCGGCTGCAGCCAGCCGTGACCAGGTCCAGTCAGCGGTGGCCGACCGTCGTCAGAGGCGGCCGGCCGGCCGGGGTCAGCGCTTGGCCTTGCGGTAGCCCGCGGCGGAGGCGGCCGCCTCGGTGGCGAAGCAGTTGCGGGCGTTGGTCTGCTGATAGTGCGACTGGCCCGGCACGTGGTAGATCATCGAGTTGTCGTTGCCCTTGACCGGGAATCCTGCGGGGCACACGCCGCTCGAGCCCGCGACCGGGCCGGTCGCCCCGACCGCCGGCGCCGGAGCGGGAGCAGGTGCAGGTGCGGCGGCGCGCGGGGCGACGCCCGCGCCGGGCACACACGGCAGATTCGGAGCGAACAGGCCTCGCTGCTGAGCGCGCGCTTGCGCCCAGGCTGCGTCCACCGTGGCGCGGAACCGCGAGTTGGCTCCGAAGGTCACCGGCTCGCCGTAGCCCAGCCGCGCCATCTCGGCGTTGAGGAAGGTCTGCCCCACCCACACGCCCGCCAGCAGCCGGCCGTAGCGGTCGCGGCGCTCGACGTCGTAGCGCAGGGTCACCGGCGTGCCGGGCCCCACGAGTCGCTTCATCGCCGCGGTGGCTTCCGCACCGAGACACTGCGCACCCAGCTGGGGGTGGTTGGTCTCCGGGGTGTCGATGTTGAGCAGCCGCACGCGCTCCTCCACTCCGCCCACGCGGATGCGCAGGGTGTCGCCGTCCGTGATGGACACGACGACGCCGGCCTGACCGTCGCTCGCGGCCGGGGCCGGAGCGGGGGCCGGGGCGGCCGGGCTGGTGGCGGCCGGTGCGGGTGCAGCCGGGGCGGCTGCTGACGCGGCGCTGCTCGACCCCGCCACGCCAGCACCGCCG
>JAUNTT010000108.1 GCA_030538555.1 Micrococcus sp. | reverse complement strand
TCCTCAGGCACCGGCACCCGCGCCGGGCACGACGACGGGCCCCCGTCCCGAAGGACGAGGGCCCGTGGTGGACGGGATCAGGACTGGCGACGAGCCCGCGTGACCAGCAGCGTGCCGGCCCCCAGGACCAGCGCGGCACCGCCGACAGCGGTCCCCACCAGCCAGGCCTCCGGACCCTGCGGCCCGGTCTCCACGCGCTCCGGCACCGTGTGCTCACCGGGGGCGGGGGCCGGTTCGGCGGTGGCTGACGCAGCAACGGTCACCCAGCTCGCGTCGGGATAGCTGTCGCCGACCATGTCCCACACCCCGCCGAGTTCCGCACCTGCCAAGTCTGCGGCCGTACCGACGGCGATGGGACGCACGAACCGCGTGATGCGGCCGTCGGGTGCGTGATACTCCAGGGTCACGGAGTCCACCCCGCGGAAGCCGGGCTGCGGGTGGTAGACGAAGGCGTTGTCCTGCGTTCTGCCCTCCTCAAACGTGAAGGCCTCCTGCTTCACGGTGCCGTGGGCCGGCTGCGCGCTCACGCGCATGCCCTCGACATCGCGCTCGAGGTACTCCGGAGCACCGTCAATACTCAGACCCCACTGACCGCGGGCCACGCCGTAGGAGGGATCGTCGTCGCAACCACGCTGGACCCACTCGTTCGACCCCGGGTCGACGACAGCGCTGGCCTCGAGGGTGCCGTCCACCAGGACGCTCAGCTCGGCGGCATTCTGGGCCCCGGCCGCGATCAGGTCAGTTCCCTTGACGATGGCGGAGTCGCCGACGAGCGTGAAGTCCACGGGCTGAGCCGGGCCCGCATCGGCGCCGAGGTTCTGCACGTGAACGGACACGCGACTCGCGGGGAGCGGTCCGTCCGCGGCCAGACGGCTGACCGTGGCGGCGAAGACGCCGTCCTCGGTGATGCCGGGACCCCCAAAGACGTTGCCCTCCCAGCACGCCCAGATGGAGGGCGAGCCGGTGGTGGGGGCGGCGAGAGCGGGAGCGGCCATGGAGCCGGCCAGCAGGGCGGAGGCAGCAACGGCGGCGGAGAGGCGGGCGGAGCGAGCGGTGGTGATGTGACGCATCGGAGGTAGTCCTTTCAGAGAAACCGGAACGTGAATGTCCCGGCCGGAGATGATGCGACAGGGTGGTGAAACCCCCTGGGGAATACGCTGACTGCGCTCCCAAGAAAGAGATTAGGACGCCATAGTCGTTGCACCAAGAGGTTTTGATTGCGATGAGAGCACAGTTCGGTAGCGGTGGGATGACGGCGGTCACGGACGAGACTCGAAGCCACCGCAGAGGCTCAAGGTGCGGCATGCGGTGCACTCCCCCGGATGCGCCCGTGCACGAAAACGGGCCCCCGTCCGTCAGGACGAGGGCCCGTGGTGAAAGGGGTCAGGACTGGCGACGAGCGCGCGTGACCAGCAGCGTGCCGGCACCCAGAACCAGTGCGGCACCGCCGACGGCGGTCCCCACCAGCCAGGCATCCGGGCCCTGGGGCCCGGTCTCCACCCGCTCCGGCACCGTGTGCTCACCGGCCGCCGGGGCCGTGGTGTCCGGTGCGGGAGCCGGGGCCGCCGCATGATCGTCGGCCGGTGCGGGCTCAACCGTGGGAGCGGGCTCGGCAGTTGGGTCCTGTGCCGGCTCGTGTGTGGGCTGCGCGGGCTCGGTGGCAGGGGCCGCGACGGTGACCCAGCTCAGCTCCGGGTACTCATCCCCGACCATGTCGAATGCGCCGCCCAGGCTCACACCCTCGAAGTCCGCAGCCGTGCCGACGGCGATGGGACGCACGAAGCGCGTGATGCGGCCATCGGGAGCTTGGTACTGCATCGTCACGGAGTCCACGCCGCGGAATCCGGGCTGCGGGTGGTAGACGAAAGCGCTGGCCACCGTCGTGCCCTCCTCGGTGGTGTAGGACTCCTGCTTCACCGTGCCGTGCGCGGGCTGGGCGCTGACGCTCATGCCCTCCACCGCTTGCTCCAGGTACACACTCGAGCCGTCTGCGCTGATGGCCCACTGACCGCGCACCACGCCATAGGAGGGATCGTCGTCGCAACCGCTCTCCACCACCGTGGTGGAGGCCGGGTTGACCACGACCGTGGCCTCCGTGGTGCCGTCCACCAGAACGCTCAGCTCGGCGGCATTCTGCGCCCCGGACGTGACGAGGTCGGATCCCTTGACGATGACGGCGTCGCCGACGAGCGTGAAGTCCACAGGCTGGGCGGGACCGGCGTCGGCTCCGAGGTTCTGCACGTGCACGGAGATGCGGCCCTCGGAGAGCGGCTCATCCGCCGCCAGGTGGTTGACGGTCGAGACGAAGATGGCGCCCTCGGTGATGCCGGGGCCATCGAAGGCATTGCCCTGCCAGCACGCCCACACGTACGGGGAGCCGGTGGTGGGGGCGGCGAGCGCGGGAGCGGCCACCGAACCCGCCAGCAGGGCAGAGGCGGCGACGGCGGCGGAGAGGCGGGCGGAGCGAGCGGTGATGATGTGACGCATCGGAGATGGTCCTTTCAGGCTGACCGGGAGAGATACCGCGGTCGGTGCTGATGCGCCAGGGTGATGGTCCCCCTGGAGGAGTCGCCGGTTGCGCTCCCGAGAAGAAGGTTATGGAGTCAAGGATCACCCGAACAATAGGTTTTGATTGCGAAAAGAACACGGTTCGGTCGCGGCGCGGTGACAACGGTGACGGACCGGACTCGGTGGCAGTGCGAGGAGCCTCGTTGCCCCCACCCCACAGGTCGTCCGGGTCTGACCCGTCGTGTTGTGGGCTCAGCGCACCCTGCTGGAGAGGACCGGTCACCATGGCCAAGAAGAAGCGGAAGAAGAAGGACCACGGTCGCCACGAGCCCAGCCGTCGCTCGGTCCTGGGCGGATACACCCTGTGGCTGCAGGCCAACATGCCCGAGCTGCCCGCCGAGGAGGCGGACGCCGTCGTGGCTGCCTTGCCCTCTCTGCGGGTGGCCTGTGCCATGTGGCGCTGGTTGGGGGAGCGGAGGGTCAAGGTGGAGCGCACGGGCATGCCACGCCTGGCGGAGATTGCGGATCTCGTTGCTTTCGGTGAGCTGGAGGACCTGGTGCCTGTTCCGGCACGCAGCATGTGGGATGTTCCCGTGCTGAATGCGCCGTGGTGCGCCCCTGGCGCGCACGGGTAGAGGGTGTGGCTCTCCCGTCCCTAGCGGATCGTCTCTTTCGCGAAGACCCCTGGACGACGTCGACCCGCTGACTGATCTGGCGGGACGCATCATGGAGGACCTCCGCGAGCAGTAAGGCTCGCCGCCCAGCCCCACTACGCTGGAACGCATGCCTGACACGCCTGCTGACGCTGCGCCGTCGTTGTCCCCCGATGTCACCGCCGCACCGGCGGCCCATCCCGCGCACTTCGGCTTCGAGGTGACCCACCGGCTCGAGGCCAGCGCTGACACCGGCCCGGGACTGGGGCGCACGGGAGTGATCACCACCCCGCACGGGCAGATCCAGACTCCGGCGTTCATCCCGGTGGCCACCCAGGCCACGGTCAAGGCGGTGCTGCCGGAATCCATGCAGGACCTCGGCGCGCAGGCGCTGCTGGCCAACGCGTACCACCTGTACCTGCAGCCCGGGGACGATCTCCTCGACGAAGCCGGCGGTCTGGGCCGCTTCATGAACTGGCCGGGCCCCACGTTCACGGACTCGGGCGGATTCCAGGTGATGAGCCTGGGGTCGGGCTTCAAGAAGGTCATTGACATGAAGGGCCCCAACGCCCCGGAGGGTCAGGGCGCCGACGACGCCGTCGCACCCGGCAAGGAGCGCCTGGCCAATGTCGATGAGGACGGGGTGTGGTTCAAGTCGCACCTGACCGGTGATATGCACCGTTTCACCCCCGAGGTGTCCGTGGGCATCCAGCACAACCTCGGCGCGGACATCATGTTCGCCTTCGATGAGCTGACCACGCTGCACAACTCGCGCGGCTACCAGGAAGAGGCGCTCGAGCGGACCCGACGCTGGGCCCAGCGCTGCCTCGACGAGCACGCGCGCCTCACCCAGGTGCGCGCTGATCGTCCGTATCAGGCGCTGTTCGGCGTCATCCAGGGCGCCCAGTACGAGGACCTGCGGCGCAAGGCCTGCGCCGATCTGTCCGCCATGACGGCGCGGTTCGCCGGCACCGCCGAGCACGACGCCGTCTCGGTCGGCTTCGACGGGTACGGCATCGGCGGGGCGTTGGAGAAAGAGAACCTGGGCACGATCGTGGGCTGGTGCGCGCAGGAGCTGCCGGAGGACAAGCCGCGGCACCTGCTCGGCATCTCCGAGCCGGATGACCTGTTCACGGCCGTGGAGCACGGGGCGGACACCTTCGACTGCGTCTCCCCGACGCGCGTGGCTCGGACGGGTGCCTTCTACACGCGCGACGGTCGGTACAACCTGCCCGGCGCGAAGTACAAGCGGGATTTCACGCCGCTGGATCCCGAGTGCGACTGCTACACGTGCGCGCACTACACGCGCGCCTACCTGCGGCACCTCATCAAGGCCAAGGAGATGGTGGCGCACACGCTGATCTCCATCCACAACGAGCGCTTCACCGTCTCGCTCGTGGATCGGATCCGCGCAGCCATGCAGGACGGCACGCTCGCGGAGCTCAAGGCCGAGACGCTCGGGCGGTACTACGCGCCGCGGGGCTGAGCTGCGGGTGACGGCGGGCGATCCTTACGACAGAGTGACAACACCATCGCGGTGACCCATTCGCATCCACCGCCCCATGTGGACGTATTCTGACACTATGGACGTGTCGCTCATCACCGACCACGATTTCGCCCAACGCTATGACGATGGCGACTGCTTGTCTGGGCCGGCAGTGCCTGGTGCTCCAGCGCCACAGTGGCGACTGGCTACCTTCTCGTTGGTCCTACCTCTCCCCATCCAACCCAGACGGGCCGGCGACACATCCGGGCCCAGCGAACCGTGGCAACACGGACGCTATTGTGGCGTGAGCCGATTAGACTTCCCGTCACACAGGCAGCGCCAAGAGCGCGATGCGCCGTTCATGTATTCCATCTTCCCTTCTGAGGCTAGAAGGTTTGGAAAAAGAATTGCGAAGGTCGTTGGAGACGTGAAGGAGTGTGCAGAAAATTCATATGCACATCACCTTCTTTTCGACGCGGGCATTAAATCGGACACTGCCTACCGCCTGATTGAGAGCGACGGGGTCGGTCATGCCCGCCTCTTCCTCCGCTGCGCCGAGTTCTTAGAGCTGAGCGACCCCCATGGAATCGAAGACTTGCGAACCACGCAGTCATTTCTCGTCCTACACGTGATGGCAGTGGACTGTACATCAGAGACACTTGAAGCTGTTTCATGGGGCATGCATCGTCCACGCAACAAGGTTCGCGTTGTCGCCGGAAAATCCACCGACAAGATCAACCCTCTTTCAGTGTTTACGGAAGTCGCTCTCAACTCACTGAGGGCGGCGGGATTGCGGGACCGACTCGACGGAGTGCGCCTCACGAGAGGAGGTTATCTCGACAGCCAGTTTCAGTACCCTGCTCCTTCGGGACGCTCCGGACCGTCACGGCCTAGGCCGACAAGGATAGTGATGGCATTACCTGGCGACACTGTGTCAGACCAGCCGTCACTAATCCCAGGTGCCGCTCCATTGGGCACCACGCAAGGAATCGTGGCCCCGAACTCAGGCTTCGATCGGCGGTGGACCAACGAAGAGGCGTGGGCCTGGTCATTATCCTCAGGAGCTGACCAGTACATTGAAACTCTCCCACGTCAAACGGATGACTTCGCGAGGAGAGCCGAGTGCGGGCGATATGAGCGCTGGGCCGTTTGGGCAGGGGCCTTCGGCCTCGCTGTCGTGCGGCGCGATGTCAATCTTGATGACGACCCGGTCCGCATCGGGCAGACCACGCTGATGCAACTTGCCCAGACCAGATACATCGACATCGCGATTCTCACGATGCGCCAGTTCACTGTACTGGCACAACTCACCCACGATCTCGCCCTCATCGAGTCCAATGGCCGCTTGGACTCAGAGTCTATCGACGACGCTGCATTCGAGTCATTGAGCAAGAGGTTGACTGCACTAGAATCCATCCAAGGATCACTCGTTAGGTTCCGAGAAAGTCTTTGGGTGAGAACTATTCCTCGCCATGAGACTGACTCGCTCGTCCTGCAGTCCCTGAGCGATCTTTGCGGAGTAGAGAGGCTGCACAACGACCTTTTGGAGGACATCTCGTTCCGGCGAGATGTCTATTCGACTCAATATACTTCTCGCCAGATGGAGCGCGATCGACGGAGGGTCGAGCGCGACCGCGAACTGGAGCAAGCCCAGAAGTCTGAGCGATTGGATCACGAGCGCGACAGGGAGGAGCAATCGAGACACCGGGACCAAATCACGATGATTCTCACAGTCATCGCGCTGGCACTGACCGTTCCTGCTCTAGTCGAGTCATTCGGGTACTGGAGTGAACCGGGCGCCGGTTTCCTTACGCTCGGAGTGACGATCGTCGTGGCGGTGCTCGCGTACTTGACGGTTCCCCGTCTCGCACGACGACAGCGTTCCCGCTCACATGAGTAGGGCTGTGCCGGTCCCCGGGGCGGCGTCATCTCACCGGCGCGTTAAACACCCGCACCTCACAGAGGATCCCCAGCAGAGCCGTGAGGCGGACGGTGCCACGGCGGAGTTCCTGAGTCGTAAGCGCGTGCTCCCGCGCAGGGCGGATGAGTAGCCCGGGGTTGCGCGGCTACATCAGCCCTGCGTGGCGCCGGCGTTCGCGTTCTCCGCACCGAAGGCGGGCGGGTAGACAAACTCGCCGCTAGGTACCTGCGCACCCTCCTCCAACACGAGGATCTGCAGCGCCTCCTCCCGGGTGGCGAACTCGGCGTGGACGCCGTATTCGCTGGCCGGGCCGAAGCCGAAGCGCGGGTAGAACTCGGGGAAGCCGTAGACCACCACGTGCTTCTCCCCGGCCTCCCGAGCGGCAGCCAGCAGGGCCTCCACGACGGCGGTGCCGGCGCCCTGGCCCTGGTGTTCCGGCAGGACGCCGTGCGGGGCCAGCGCGAGGGTATCGGTGTCGCCGATGCGGGCCCGCACCAGCAGGCCGTAGGCCACCGGATCCGAGTAGAGGTCCGTGCCCGGGATGGCGGCGGTCATGGACACCATGGAGAACTGCGGCAGCCACGCCTGGGCATCGGCACGCAGGTCCTCCACCAGGTCTGCCTCGGCGGTGGACTCGAAGGCCTGCAGGTTGATCTGGCGGACCGCGGCGCGGTCGGCGGCGTCGTCGTGATCCACCACGCGGCAGGGCCAGCTGTGGCGGTGATTCTGAGCGGCGGCATTCATGGACTCACCGTATGCGTTGTCGCAGCGCGGCAACAGGCAGTGCCATGATGATGACGCGCCCGCCGGCGTTTGTGACACACCCCTGATCGAGAGGTCCACCCGTGCCCCTGTCCCTGTTCTCGCCGATCGAGTGGGGCGTCATCGTGATCTGGGTCCTTGGGATCGTTGCTGGCATCCTCGCGGTGCGCTGGGAGGACGAGTCCGCGCGCCGCGGCTGGCTGACGCTCGCCGCCGCCGTCGGGTTGCCCGTGATCGGGACGATCGTGGCGGTGGCGCGCGCCCACATGCTCTACACACAGCGGGAGGACTGATCGGCAGGACTGATC
>JAUNTT010000107.1 GCA_030538555.1 Micrococcus sp. | reverse complement strand
CGGCGGAGGTGATGGTGATGCCGCGCTCCTTCTCCTGCTCCATCCAGTCGGTGGTGGAGGCGCCGTCGTGGGTCTCGCCCAGCTTGTGGTTCACACCCGTGTAGAACAGGATGCGCTCGGTGGTGGTGGTCTTGCCTGCATCGATGTGGGCCATGATGCCGATGTTGCGGACCTGGTTCAGGTCAGTCAGCACGTCCTGTGCCACGGTGTCTCCCTTGGTTCGGGTGGGGGTGGAACTCGTGATTGCGTGGGGAATCCGTGCCTCCGGCAGCAGCCAGGGAACGGTGGCCGGATCGGGCGGAGCAGCGTGCTGCCCCGCCCGATCCGTGACTCATCACCAGCGGTAGTGAGCGAAGGCCTTGTTGGACTCGGCCATCTTGTGGGTGTCCTCACGGCGCTTCACAGCACCGCCGAGACCGTTCGAGGCGTCGAGGATCTCGTTCATCAGACGCTCGGTCATGGTCTTCTCGCGGCGAGCCTTGGAGAAGCCGACCAGCCAGCGCAGGGCCAGCGCGGTCGAACGGCCGGGCTTGACCTCGACGGGCACCTGGTAGGTGGCGCCGCCGACGCGACGGGAGCGGACCTCGAGGGCCGGCTTGATGTTGTCCATGGCCTTCTTGAGGGTGGCCACCGGATCGGCGCCGCTCTTCTGGCGGGCACCCTCGAGTGCACCGTAGACGATGCGCTCGGCGGTGGACTTCTTGCCGTCAATGAGCACCTTGTTGATCAGCTGCGTGACCAGCGGGGAGCCGTAGACGGGATCGACGACGAGGGGGCGCTTCGGCGCGGGACCCTTACGAGGCATTACTTCTTCTCCTTCTTGGCACCGTAGCGGGAGCGGGCCTGGCCGCGGTTCTTGACGCCCTGGGTGTCCAGCGCGCCGCGCACGATCTTGTAACGCACGCCGGGCAGGTCCTTCACACGACCGCCGCGGACGAGCACGATCGAGTGCTCCTGCAGGTTGTGGCCCTCACCCGGGATGTAGGCGGTGACCTCGATGCCACCGTTCAGGCGCACACGGGCGACCTTGCGGAGGGCGGAGTTCGGCTTCTTCGGGGTCGTGGTGTACACACGGGTGCACACGCCACGACGCATCGGGTTCCCCTGCAGCGCAGGGGCCTTGGTCTTGACGACCTTCGGTGAGCGGCCCTTGCGGACCAGCTGCTGAATCGTAGGCACTCTTCAGTACTTCCTTCTTGGGTGATCGCTGACGTGATCGGCCACGCGGACCCGCTACGGTGACGCGGCGAGCGAGCGTGGCGCTGCTCGTTTTCTCGTGAGAGTTCTGCCTCCCTGTGGAGACAGTCGACTGAGTCAAACGTCCGCAGGCGTGCAAAAATGTGGCATTCGTTGCGCAACGTCCCCGCAACCCGGACAGAGTCCCTAGTGCCACATGAAAAACAATCTCCGCCAGCCTACCACGGGGCCTCAGACCGCGCCAGCGGAGACGGCGCTGACTAGACTCTGGAAGCGTGAACACACCGTCTGACATCCCCACCCCACGCTCCTCAGGCTCCCCCCTGAGCGTGCGTCGGCTCAGCGCCGAAGAGCACACCGCTGTGCTGGCCCGGCATCCCGAGAGCTCCTTCCTCCAGAATCCCGTGTGGGCGCAGGTGAAGTCCGAGTGGCGCAGCGAGTCCGTCGGCATCGTCCGTGACGGCCAGGTCGTCGGAGCCGCCCTCGTGCTCAAGCGCCCCCTCCCTGTTCCGTCCGCGGTGCCCCTGCTCGGGAAGGCCTACCTCGCCTACATCTCCGAGGGTCCCGTCCTGGACGACGACGTCGATCTGCTTGATGTGCTGCCCCCGCTGCAGGCCCACCTCAAGGCCGACGGAGCCTTCATGATCCGCATGGGCCCGCCCGGTGTCGTGCGCCGCTGGGATGCCGACGTGCTGCGCAAGGCCCTCAAGGACGAGTCGCTGAGCCAGCTCATGGACGTGGAGCACACCACCGACGTGGCCGCCCTCGAGCTGCAGGAGCGTCTGCGTGCCGCGGGCTGGCGCGCCCCGGCCATGAGCGAGGACTTTGCCGCCGGTCAGCCCATGTTCCAGGCCCGCGTGCCGCTGCAGGGCCTCGACGTGGACGGCGTGCTGGCCCGGATGAACCAGACCAGCCGCTCGGAGACCCGCAAGTCCACGCGCACCGAGCTGGACGTGACCGAGGCCTCGGCTGCCGAGCTGCCGTCCTTCATGGCCACGTATCAGGAGACGGCCGAGCGGGAGGGCTTCAACGGCCGCGCGCAGTCGTATTTCGAGCGCGTGCTCGCCGCGTTCGCGGACTCCCCCGTGGCCGAGGCCTCGCTGTACCTGGCGCGCCATGAGGGCCAGGACCTCGCCGGCGCCATCGCGATCCGCCAGGGCCACTTCGCGTGGTACCCCTACGGCGGCTCCTCGGTGGCCGAGCGCAAGCGCTTCGCCCCGCGCGCCCTGCAGCTGACGATGATCGAGGCCGCCGTGACGCACGGCTGCCACTACTACGATCTCGGCGGCGTCGGCGCCTCCGTGGCCGCCGATCACAAGCTCATCGGCCTGATGCGCTTCAAGACCGCCCTGGGCGCCGATGTCATCCAGACCCACGGCGAATGGGACCTGCCGCTGAACCGCGTGCTTGCCAAGGCGTTCGACGTCTACATGGCACGGCGCTGATCCACGCGCCGCTGACGCGGCACGTCGGGCCCCAGCACGACGACGCCGGTCCACTCCCCCGGAACGACGACGGCCCGGTCACCTTTCGTACGGAAGGTGACCGGGCCGTCGTCGTTGTTCGATCAGGCGCGGAAGTCGTTGCCCCGACCGTAGTCGTCCAGCGTCATGGCGTGGAAGTCGCCACCCAGCGCCGGATCCAGACCCGGGTAGTCGAAGTCCGCGAAACCGGCGGGCGAGGTGAACAGGTTCGCCTTGGCCTCATCGGTCGGCTCCACCGACACCTTGGTGTAGTGGTCCAGGCCGGTGCCGGCCGGGATCAGCTTGCCGATGATCACGTTCTCCTTCAGACCCAGCAGCGGATCCGACTTGCCCTCCATGGCCGCCTGCGTGAGCACGCGGGTGGTCTCCTGGAAGGAGGCCGCCGAGAGCCACGAGTCGGTGGCCAGCGAGGCCTTCGTGATGCCCATGAGCTCGTCACGACCGGAGGCCGGCTGACGGCCCTCGGCCACGGCGGCCCGGTTGGCGGCCACGAAGCGGGCACGGTCGGTCAGCTCGCCCGGCAGCAGGTCGGTCTCACCGGACTCGATCACGGTGATGCGACGCAGCATCTGACGGACGATGACCTCCACGTGCTTGTCGTGGATGCCCACACCCTGGGACTGGTAAACATCCTGCACCTCGTCCACGAGGAAGCGCTGAGCCTGACGCGGGCCGAGCACGCGCAGGACCTGCTTCGGATCCACCGAGCCGGCCACGAGCTGCTCGCCGACCGCGACGTGCTGACCGTCCTCCACCTTCAGGCGGGCACGGCGCAGCACCGGGTAGGCGATCTCCTCGGAGCCGTCGTCCGGCGTCAGGATCAGGCGCAGCGAGGCCTCCGAGTCGTCGATCGTCACGCGACCGGCGACCTCGGAGATCGGGGCGACACCCTTGGGGGTACGCGCCTCGAAGAGCTCCTGGATACGGGGCAGACCCTGGGTGATGTCGTCCGCGGAGGCCACACCACCGGTGTGGAAGGTCCGCATCGTCAGCTGGGTGCCGGGCTCGCCGATCGACTGCGCGGCGATGATGCCCACCGCCTCGCCGATGTCCACGAGCTGACCGGTCGCCATCGAGCGTCCGTAGCACTTGGCGCACGTGCCGACCGCCGACTCACAGGTCAGCACGGAGCGGACCTTGATCTCGGTGACACCCGAGCCCACCAGGGAGGTGATCAGCACATCGCCGACGTCCTCGCCAGCACGGGCCAGGACCTCGCCGGACTCGGACTCGACGTCCACGGCCAAGGTGCGGGCAAACGCCGAGTTCTCCACGGTCTCGTGCTCGCGCAGCTCACCGTTGGCGTCGACGACGGCGATCGTCACGGTCAGGCCGCGCTCGGTGCCGCAGTCCTCCTCGCGAACGATGACGTCCTGGGACACGTCCACGAGACGACGGGTCAGGTAGCCCGAGTTCGCGGTCTTCAGCGCGGTGTCCGCGAGGCCCTTGCGGGCGCCGTGGGTCGCGATGAAGTACTCCAGCACCGACAGGCCCTCACGGTAGGAGGACTTGATCGGGCGCGGGATGATCTCGCCCTTCGGGTTGGCCACCAGGCCGCGGATGCCCGCGATCTGACGGACCTGCAGCCAGTTGCCTCGTGCACCCGAGGTCACCATGCGGTTGATGGTGTTCAGGCGCGGCAGGCCGTCCTTCATGGCGGCGGCAACCTCGTCGGTGGCCTTGTTCCAGATGTCGATCAGCTCGGAACGACGCTCCTCATCGGAAATCAGACCCTTGTCATACTGGGCCTGCACGCGGCGCGCCTGCTCCTCAAAGCCCTCCATGATGGAGGCCTTGTCGAAGTCGGAGGTGATGTCCGAGATCGCCACGGTGACACCGGACCAGGTGCCCCAGTGGAAGCCGGCGTCCTTGAGGTTGTCCAGCGTGTGGGCGGTGACGACCATCGGGTAGCGCTCGGCCAGGTCATTGACCAGCTGGCCCAGCGAGCCCTTGGTGGCCTGAGTGTCCAGCCACGGGTAGTCCTCCGGCAGCTGCTCATTGAAGATGACCTTGCCCAGCGTGGTCTCGATGAGCGCCGGGGTGCCCTCCTCCCAGCCCTCGGGAGCCGAGACGGCCGAGGACGGCACGAAGCCCTCCACAGCAATCTTGACGGGAGCGTTGATGTGCAGCTCGCCCGCGTCAAAGGCCATGATGGCCTCGGCCACGGAGGAGTACTCCAGGCCGGCGCCCACGGCATCCTCGCGCACCGTGGTGAGGTGGTTCAGGCCGATGATCATGTCCTGCGCCGGGACGGCCACAGCGCGACCGTCCGAGGGCTTGAGGATGTTGTGGCTCGAGAGCATCAGCAGGCGCGCCTCCGCCTGGGCCTCCGGGCTCAGGGGAAGGTGCACGGCCATCTGGTCGCCGTCGAAGTCCGCGTTGAACGCCGAGCAGACCAGCGGGTGCAGCTGCAGGGCCTTGCCCTCCACGAGCTGCGGCTCGAAGGCCTGAATGCCCAGACGGTGCAGGGTGGGTGCACGGTTGAGCAGCACGGGGTGCTCGGTGATGACCTCTTCGAGGACGTCCCACACCTGCGGGCGGAAGCGCTCCACCATCCGCTTGGCCGACTTGATGTTCTGCGCGTGGTTGAGATCCACCAGACGCTTCATCACGAACGGCTTGAACAGCTCGAGCGCCATCTGCTTGGGCAGACCGCACTGGTGCAGCTTCAGCTGCGGGCCCACCACGATGACCGAACGGCCCGAGTAGTCCACGCGCTTGCCGAGCAGGTTCTGACGGAAGCGGCCCTGCTTGCCCTTGAGCATGTCGGACAGCGACTTCAGCGGACGGTTGCCCGGACCCGTGACCGGACGGCCGCGACGGCCGTTGTCGAACAGCGAGTCCACGGCCTCCTGGAGCATGCGCTTCTCGTTGTTCACGATGATCTCGGGAGCCCCGAGGTCCAGCAGGCGCTTCAGGCGGTTGTTGCGGTTGATCACACGACGGTAGAGGTCGTTGAGATCGGAGGTGGCGAACCGGCCGCCGTCGAGCTGGACCATGGGACGCAGCTCCGGCGGGATCACCGGCACGGAGTCCAGGACCATGCCCTTGGGCGAGTTCTCGGTCACGAGGAAGGCGTTGACCACCTTGAGACGCTTCAGGGCGCGGGTCTTGCGCTGGCCCTTGCCGGTCTTGATGGTCTCGCGCAGCATCTCGGCCTCGGCCTCGAGGTCGAAGGTCTCCAGACGCTTCTGGATCGCCTCGGCACCCATGGCGCCGTTGAAGTACTGGCCGAACTTGTCCCGCATGGCGCGGTACAGGCCCTCATCGCCCTCGAGGTCGGCGACCTTGAGGTTCTTGAAACGGTCCCAGACCTGCTCCTTGCGGTCCAGCTCCGCGTCGGCACGCTTGCGGATCTGGCCCATGAGCTTGTCCGCGGCGTCGCGCGTCTTCTTCTTCTCGGCGGCCTTGGCGCCCTCGGACTCCAGCTTCGCCAGGTCCTTCTCGAGGTCGCCGGCGATCGCCGCGATGTCGGCATCGCGCTGGTCCTGCAGAACCCGCATCTCCTGGTCATGCTCGGCCTGCAGGTTGGGCAGGTCGCGGTGACGCGCGTCGGCGTCGACCTCGGTGATCATGTACGCCGCGAAGTAGATGACCTTCTCGAGGTCCTTCGGGGCCAGGTCCAACAGGTAGCCCAGACGCGAGGGCACACCCTTGAAGTACCAGATGTGGGTCACGGGAGCGGCGAGCTCGATGTGGCCCATCCGGTCACGGCGCACCTTCGAGCGGGTCACCTCGACGCCGCAGCGCTCGCAGATGATGCCCTTGAAGCGCACGCGCTTGTACTTGCCGCACGCGCACTCCCAGTCCCGGGTGGGGCCGAAGATCTTCTCGCAGAAGAGCCCGTCCTTCTCCGGCTTCAGGGTGCGGTAGTTGATGGTCTCCGGCTTCTTCACCTCGCCGTAGGACCAGCGACGGATGTCCTCCGCCGTGGCCAGGCCGATGCGCATGTGGCCGAAAGAGTTGTCAGTGGACATGCTGTTCACGGTCATGTTCCGGTGAACTCCTCAGTTCGCAAAAAGTGGTCTCAGATGATGGTCAAGGGGTGGTGGGGTCGAACCGCGCGGCGGTTCAGACCTCCTCCACCGAGCTCGGCTCAGCGTGGGACAGGTCGATCCCCAGCTCCTCAGCGGCGCGGAAGCTCTCATCATCCGAGTCCCGCATTTCGATGGTCTGGCCGTCAGCCGAGAGCACCTCGACGTTCAGGCACAGCGACTGCATCTCCTTGATGAGCACCTTGAAGGACTCCGGAACGCCCGGCTCCGGGATGTTCTCGCCCTTCACGATGGCCTCATACACCTTGACGCGGCCGTGGATGTCATCCGACTTGATCGTCAGCAGCTCCTGCAGGGTGAAGGCGGCACCGTAGGCCTCGAGCGCCCACACCTCCATCTCACCGAAGCGCTGACCGCCGAACTGGGCCTTACCGCCCAGCGGCTGCTGGGTGATCATCGAGTACGGGCCGGTCGAGCGGGCGTGGATCTTGTCATCCACCAGGTGGTGCAGCTTGAGCATGTACATGTAGCCCACGGAGATCGGATCCGGGAACGGCTCGCCCGTGCGCCCGTCGAACAGCTGGGTCTTGCCGTTGGTGCCCATGAGGCGATCGCCGTCGGCGGTCACGTTCACGTGGCCCAGCAGGCCCTCGATCTCGTACGCCTCGGCGCCGTCGAACACCGGGGTGGCGACGTTCACGGGACCCGAGGAGCGCGGGAAGTTCGGCAGATCCTTGATCCACTCCGGCTCGCCCTGGATGTCCCAGCCGCGCGAGGCGGCCCAGCCCAGGTGCAGCTCCATGACCTGACCCAGGTTCATACGGCCCGGAACGCCCAGCGGGTTCAGGATGACGTCCACCGGGGTGCCGTCGGCGAGGAACGGCATGTCCTCGACCGGCAGGATCTTGGAGATGACGCCCTTGTTGCCGTGGCGGCCGGCCATCTTGTCACCGTCGGTGATCTTGCGCTTCTGCGCCACGTAGACGCGCACCAGCTGGTTCACGC
>JAUNTT010000106.1 GCA_030538555.1 Micrococcus sp. | reverse complement strand
CGGCGCGGGCCTCAGCCTGGCGCTGGGCCTCGGCGCGCTGTGCGGCGGCGCGGGCCTCAGCCTGGCGCTGGGCCTCGGCACGCTGAGCAGCCTGGCGCTGAGCGGCGGCCTGCTGCTGAGCAGCCTGCTGCTGGGCGGCGGTGCGATCAACGGCCACGGCGGAGGAGCCGGCGGCGTCGGCGGCGGTGAGGCCGAGCTTGCGGGAGCATGCGGGCCACGCGCCCCAGCCCTGGCGGGAGAGGAGGATCTCAGCGCGAGCGATCTGCTCGGACTTGGACGCCTGGTGCGGGTAGCCGCTGCCACCCACCCAGCGCCACGAGGCGAGGGAGAACTGCAGGCCACCGTAGAAGCCGTTGCCGGTGTTGATGGACCAGTTGCCGTTGGACTCGCACTGAGCCAGACGGTCCCACGTGGCGACCGAGGCGGCGTTGGCCGGGGCGGAGAGGCCCACGGCGGCGGCGCCGGCGAGAGTCATGCCAGCCATGACGGCGGCGGAGGTACGGCGGGTGCGGGAGTTTTCGGAAGTGAAGAAGCCCATGGGATGAAGTGGTTCCGGGTCACTGCGTCACGACGCGCGCGCCACGAGGCAAGACAGAGACGATGCAGGTCTCTCCTCGTCGCGCCACTGATGCGTCATGGACCGTCCACCCTGTTCGGGTTGGTGTCAGTGCTGCCAGGACGGGACGGTCTGCCGCAGATGCCTGGTGACTGTTTCAGTTCCTTCGTGCCCGTCCGTCCCTCCGCTGGAGTTCGGTAACGGTTAGATCACGAATCGACTACGGAAGAGTCAAGCTGGTCTCCCGCCCATCGTCAAGTCGAGGTCTGTGCGGAGGCGCAGAATCGCGCGAACTCCCATGTCACATTCAGGTTGAGCGTGGTCGGAGTCACGCAAGCGATGCGCAGGGCGGGTCGGTGCCGTGTGGTTGACGCCACGCGTGCGTGGCTGAATATTCCTCAAGTTGTATAAGTATTCGATCCAGGGCTAGGATCGACGTCGACGCTGACACGCAAGCACCACGTCGATCAAAGGAGACATCGCAGTGAAGGAACGCATCATCCTCGCCTACTCGGGCGGCCTGGACACCTCGGTCGCCATCGGCTGGATCGCCGAGGCCACGGGTGCCGAGGTCGTCGCCGTGGCCGTGGACGTGGGCCAGGGGGGCGAGTCGCTCGAGACCATCCGTCAGCGCGCTCTGGACTGCGGCGCCGTCGAAGCCTACGTGGCCGACGCCCGCGATGAGTTCGCGGAGCAGTACTGCATGCCCACCCTCAAGGCCAATGCGCTCTACATGGACGCCTACCCGCTGGTGTCTGCCATCTCGCGTCCTGTGATCTCCCGCCACCTCGTGGCCGCCGCCCGGCAGTTCGGGGCCTCCACCGTGGCCCATGGCTGCACCGGCAAGGGCAATGACCAGGTGCGCTTCGAGGTGTCCATCCAGACCCTCGGCCCCGATCTGAAGTGCATCGCCCCCGTGCGCGATCTCGCCCTGACCCGGGACAAGGCGATCGACTACGCCGAGCGCAACGACCTGCCGATCGTCACCACCAAGAAGAATCCCTTCTCGATCGACCAGAACGTGTGGGGCCGCGCCGTCGAGACCGGCTTCCTCGAGGACATCTGGAACGGTCCCACGAAGGATGTCTACGACTACACCGACGACCCCGCCTTCCCGCCGGCGCCCGACGTCGTCACGATCGGCTTCGAGCGGGGTGTGCCCACCGCCCTCGACGGCCGCAGCCTCACCGCGCTCGAGATCATCGAGGAGCTCAACCGCCGCGCCGGCGCCCAGGGCGTGGGCCGGATCGACATCGTCGAGGACCGGCTCGTCGGCATCAAGTCGCGCGAGATCTATGAGGCCCCCGGCGCCATGGCGCTGATCGCCGCCCACAAGGAGCTCGAGAACGTGACCCTCGAGCGCGAGCAGGCCCGCTTCAAGAAGCTCGTGGACCAGCGCTGGACCGAGCTCGTCTATGACGGCCAGTGGTACTCCCCACTGAAGAAGAACCTGGACACGTTCATCGACGAGACCCAGGTCCATGTCAACGGTGAGATCCGCCTCGAGCTGCACGGCGGCCGGGCCACCGTGCAGGGTCGCCGCTCGGACACTGGTCTCTACGACTTCAACCTGGCCACCTACGACGAGGGCGACTCCTTCGACCAGTCCTCCGCGCGTGGGTTCATCGACATCTACGGTCTCTCCGCGAAGACGGCCTCGGAGCGCGGCCAGCGCCTCGGCGGCCAGACGGATCTGACCGACGTCGCCCGCCTGTCCAACGACTGACCCTCGCGCCGTCGGCGCGCGTCACAGCACCTCACGGAGAATCGCCACATGAGCCCTCAGACCCCGCCGCAGGACCACGATCGTCACGGCACCAACACCGGAGCCCTGTGGGGCGGCCGGTTCAGCGGTGGCCCGGCCGATGCGCTGGCCGCGCTGAGCAAGTCCACGGACTTCGACTGGCGCCTGGCCCGGTACGACATCGCCGGGTCGAGGGCTCATGCCCGCGTGCTGCACACGGCAGGCCTGCTGAGTAAGCAGGAGCTCACGGACATGCTCGCCGCCCTGGACCGGCTGGAGGAGGACGTCGTCTGCGGTGCGTATGTGGCCGCCGAGGACGACGAGGACGTGCACGGCTCGCTCGAGCGGGGTCTGATCGAGCGAGCCGGCCCGGAGCTAGGCGGCAAGCTGCGCGCGGGACGCTCCCGCAATGACCAGATTGCCACCCTGGGCAAGATGTTCCTGCGCGATCACGCCCGGCTCATCGCCGCCGGCGTCGTGGCCACGATCGACGCGCTGCTCGAGCAGGCGCAGGCCCACCCCTACGCCCCGATGCCGGGACGCACGCACCTGCAGCATGCGCAGCCGGTGCTGCTCTCCCATCACCTGCTCGCCCACGCCTGGTCGCTGCTGCGCGATGTCCAGCGTTTGGCCGACTGGGACCGCCGCGCCGCGGTGTCCCCGTACGGTTCGGGTGCCCTCGCCGGATCCTCGCTGGGCCTGGATCCTGAGGCGGTGGCCGCAGAGCTGGGCTTCGACTCGGCCGTGCACAACTCGATCGACGGCACCGCCGCTCGTGACGTCTACGCGGAATTCGCGTGGGTCGCGGCGATGATCGGTGTGGACCTCTCGCGCGTCTCGGAGGAGATCATCTTCTGGGCCACCAAGGAGGCGGGCTTCGTCACCCTCGACGACGCCTTCTCCACCGGGTCCTCAATCATGCCGCAGAAGAAGAATCCCGACGTCGCCGAGCTGGCACGCGGCAAGGCCGGGCGACTCATCGGTGATCTCACCGGACTCCTGGCCACCCTGAAGGGACTGCCGCTGGCCTACAACCGCGACCTGCAGGAGGACAAGGAACCGGTCTTCGACGCCGCCGACACGCTCGAGCTGCTGCTGCCCGCGGTCTCCGGGATGATCGCGACCCTGAGATTCCACACCGATCGCATGGCCGAGCTCGCACCGCAGGGCTTCGCCCTGGCCACTGACATCGCCGAGTGGCTGGTCCGCCAGGGCGTGCCCTTCCGCGTGGCCCACGAGCTCGCCGGCGAGGCCGTGCAGACCGCCGAGCGCCGTGGCGTCGAGCTGTGGGACCTCACCGATGACGAGTACGCGCAGATCTCGGAGCACCTCACTCCTGCCGTGCGCGAGGTGCTGAGCACCGAGGGTTCGTTGGCCTCGCGCCACACTCAGGGCGGCACGGCCCCCCATGCCGTCGCCGCCCAGATCGAGGCCCTCGAAGCGCAGCTGCGCCCCGCCCGCGAGTTCGCGCAGAGCCGTGGCTCATCCGTCTAAGATGGACGGTCACGTGTGAGCCGAGGACCGTCGTCGTGGTCCTGGGCCTGAGCCGCCAGGAGGGCACTGAATGACCCAGCAGGTCACCGATCGCGAGGCCGCGGTGGCCCAGGAGCGCGAGAAGGTCGCTCTCCGGTACGCACGGCTCGATGCGCTGCGCGCCGAGAAGGAACGCCAGCTGGCTCGCGTGCGTGCCACCGGTCTGCAGGGGTCCCTGCAGAATCACTCCGAGCGCGATGCCTTCGCCTCCCTGTACGAGAACCGCCTGGCTCAGCTCTACGCGGTGGATGATCGCCTCGTCTTCGGTCGGCTGGATCTTGAGCCGGGCGCTGCGAGCGAGGACGACGCCGAGGCCCAGCGCTACATCGGGCGCATCGGGCTCAACGACGAGGACCAGGGTCGGCTGCTGCTGGACTGGCGCGCCCCCGAGGCGGGCGCCTTCTACCAGGCCACCCCGCTGCACCGGCAGGGCGTACGACGCCGCCGCCATCTGATGCTGCGCGGGCGTCAGGTCCGCGACATCGAGGATGAGATCTTGGACCCGGGCCTGCTCGAGGGCCAGCCGGTCACGGCCGGTGCTCCCTCCGCGCTGCTCGCCGCGGTCACCGCGCGCCGCACGGGGCGCATGGGCGACATCGTCGCCACCATCCAGGCCGAGCAGGACGCCCTCATTCGCTCGCCCCTCTCCGGCGCCGTCGTCGTCCAGGGCGGTCCGGGCACCGGCAAGACCGCGGTGGCCCTGCACCGCGCCGCCTACCTGCTATATACCCACCGGGAGCGCTTCGCCGCCTCGGGTGTGCTCATCGTCGGCCCCAACGCCGGGTTCATGCGCTACATCGAGCGCGTGTTGCCCTCCCTGGGTGAGACCGGTGTGGTCATGCAGTCCGTGGCGACGCTCTACCCGGGTCTGACCGCGGTGCCGGAGACGGACCCCCGGGTGGCTCAGCTCAAGGGCCGCCTCGACGCCGCCGAGCTGGTGCGCGGCGGCGTGGCCCAGCGGCAGCGACTGCTGCCCGCCCCGCGCACGGTCCTCGTGGACGGGACCACGCTGGAGCTCAGCCCCGGGCTGGTCCGCCGCGCCCGGGACAAGGCGCGCGCCACCGGAAAGCCGCACAACGAGGCGCGTGCCACGTTCGTCAAGATCGTGGTGCGCGAGCTCGCCGAGCAGCTCCGGCAGCACCTCGAACGCTCGACCGGAGCGAGCGTGAATCGTGACCACCTGCTCGAGGACGTCCGCTCCTCCCGGGATGTGCGCGTCGCCCTGAACCTGTGCTGGATGCCGATGACGCCGCAGCGGTTGCTCACCGAGCTCTACACGCGCGAGGCCTCCCTGCACGCCGCTGCCCGCTGGCTGAGCCCCGCCGAGCGCGAGCTGCTGCGCCGCGACCCCGATGCCCCCTGGACCGAGGCCGATGTGCCGCTGCTCGATGAGGCCGCCGAGCTCTTGGGCGAGCTGCCCAGTGCCCGCCCCGAGGACGGTGCCACTCAGCACCGCCGCGACCTGGAGAATGCCGAGGCGGCCCTGGCGAACGTGAACCAGACGCTGGCGGATATCGGTGCGGACGGCGTCGTGGATGCCGAGATGCTCGCCGGGCTGAACACGCCGCAGGCCACCCGGCAGAGCACTGCCGAACAGGCGGCCACGGATCGGACGTGGACCTTCGGACACGTGGTCGTGGACGAGGCGCAGGAGCTCTCGCCCATGCAGTGGCGGCTGTTGGCGCGGCGCTGCCCGCTGAAGTCCTTCACGATTGTCGGTGACATCGCTCAGGCGTCCGCGCTGGAGGCGCACCCCACCTGGGCCGCCGCGCTGGACGGGGTCTTCGGCGATCGGTGGCGGCTCGAGGAGCTCACCGTGAACTACCGATCCCCGGAGCGCATCATGCGCCGCGCCGCCGCGGTGGCGCGATCGGCCGGCGTCGATGCCGCCCAACCGCAGGCGGTCCGCGAGGGTGATCACGAGCCCGTGGTGCTCGTCCAGCAGGGCGGCGATCTCGCCGCGATGATCGACGCCCAGGCCGCGGCCCAGTTGGAGCTGCTGCCTGAGGGTCTGAATGCGGTCATTGTGCCCGCGGCTCACCTGGAGGCGACGTGGCAGCGGTTGCGCGCCGCGTTCGGAGAGCGCGTGGACCGGGTGCCGGCGCCCGGTGTGCGCCTCGTGGTGGCGACACCGCGGGAGACCAAGGGCCTTGAATTCGACGGCGTCGTCATCGCCGCCCCGGAGGAGATCGTGGCCGAGGCGCGCGGCGTCGTCGGAGACCTGTACGTCTCGATGACCCGCAGCACTCAGGCGCTCAGCGTGGTCTCGACCACCAGTGCCGAGCGGCTGCCCGCCGGACTGCTGGGCGATTGATACATTGGCACGCGTGTCAGCTCTCAACGAGGCCCCGCAGATGGGGACGCAGAACCAGGCCATCGATCCCAGCTTCGCCAACATCTACCAGGAACTGGTGTGGCGCGGCCTGATCCATGTCTCGACCGATGAACAGCGCCTCGAGGAGGCCCTGGCCGGAGAGCCCCTGACCTACTACTGCGGCTTCGACCCGACGGCGCCCTCCCTGCACCTGGGTCACTTGGTGCAGCTGCTGCTGATGCGGCGCATGCAGCTGGCCGGTCATCGGCCCGTCGCGCTCGTGGGTGGAGCAACCGGCCTGATCGGTGACCCGCGGCAGAGCTCCGAGCGCACGCTCAACACGCGCGAGGTCGTGGCGCAGTGGGTCGAGTCCCTGCGCGAACAGATCCAGCCCTTCCTCTCCTTCGAGGGAGACAACGCCGCGTCCATGGTGAACAACCTGGACTGGACGGGGGAGCTCAGCGCCCTCGACTTCCTCCGGGAGATCGGCAAGAACTTCCGCGTGGGCACGATGGTCAAGAAGGAGATCGTGGCCAAGCGCCTCCACTCTGAGGAGGGCATCTCCTACACCGAGTTTTCCTACCAGGTGCTGCAGGGCAACGACTTCCTGGAGCTCTACCGGCGCCGGGGCATCACGCTGCAGACCGGTGGCTCCGATCAGTGGGGCAACCTCACCGCCGGCACGGAGCTGATCCGCAAGGTCGAGGGCGTGCACGTCCATGCGATGGGCACCCCGCTGATCACGAACGCCGACGGCACCAAGCTGGGCAAGTCCGAGGGCAATGCCATCTGGCTCAATGCAGATATGTGCTCGCCGTACGTGTTCTACCAGTACTGGCTCAATGTGGCCGACGCCGATGTGGTGGACCGGCTCAAGGTGTTCACCTTCCTCACGCGCGAGCAGGTGGAGGACTACGCCCGCCAGGTCTCGGAGGCACCCTTCAAGCGGGCCGCACAGAAGCGACTGGCGTGGGAGGTCACCGCGCTGGTGCATGGAGCCGAGGCGACCGAGCAGGTCATTGCGGCCTCCCAGGCCGTCTTCGGTGGGGGAGACCTGCACCAGGTGGACACCGAGACGCTGCGCACCGTGCTCGCGGAGCTGCCCCAGGCCGATGCAGCCCAGTGGCAGCAGGACGACGACGGCAGCGTCGGCATCATCGACCTGCTGGTCTCCAGCGGACTCGTGTCCTCCAACTCCGAGGCGCGCCGCACCATCAAGGAGGGTGGGGCCAGCGTGAACAACGTGAAGATCACCGACGCCGAGCATCGGGTGGGGCGCCGCGACGCACTGGCCGGTCGGTACCTGTTAGTGCGCCGCGGCAAGAAGAACATGGCCGCCGCGGACCTGGGCGCCTGACCAGGCAGCAGCACACAGGAGAGACATCCCGACGAGGGCCCCGTGACACACGTCACGGGGCCCTCGATCTCTTCGGCGACTGCCATGACTGGACGCAGGAGTGGAGGCAGCCGCGTGATCATGCCGCTGCGGCGGGGTGGGGTGGCGTTGCAACCCCCGATTTTGCGTTCTCGTGGATCGGTGTGTAGTGTTGTCTCTCGTGCTG
>JAUNTT010000105.1 GCA_030538555.1 Micrococcus sp. | reverse complement strand
CCGTCCTATGCCGATGCGCTGCTGGCCCTCGCGGTGGCCCGCTCGGGCGCGGAGTTGGAGTTCACGCGTCTCGAGGAGAGCTCGCCCTTGCAGGGCGGCGTCAGGGCCCCCTTGGCTCGCATGACACCGCGACCGATCACCGTGCAGATCCCCGGTGAGATCGCAGAGCCCGGCGACGCCGCGGCGTCCGCTGAGGCCGCGGCGTCCGGGACCGAGGAGCGGGCCGCAACAAACGAGCACGGGGACACCCCTGAACAGCCCGCGCCGGAGAGCTGGCAGGTGGATCTGAGTCTGCACGGTCAGGCCATCGGTGCCCACGTGATCACCGAGGGCCGACTGCGCGCCTCGGACTATGGTGCCGGCGCGAGCACGCTGCCTGCTGCCTCGCAGCAGCAGGCCCTGGACGGCCTGTCCGCCGACCTCCAGACCTTCGCGAACCTGCCGCGCTGACCAGCGACGATCAGGCTGACCGGGAGCCGTGGAAGGGCACCCCACGCACCCGCTCGGAGGCGCCGCAGCCGTCCAGGTAGGGGGTGATCCCGCCCAGGTGCAACGGCCACCCAGCGCCGAGGATCATGCACAGATCCACGTCCTCGGCTGAGGCCACCACACCCTCGTCCAAGATCAGGCCGATCTCCTCGGCCAGCGCGTCCTGGACACGGGTCAGCAGCTCCTCGCCGCTCTGTGGATCTTTGCCCTGAGTGAGCAGGGCCGCAGTGCCCGGCGGGATGGTCTCGCCAGTGGCGCCCTCCGCTTCCTCGGGGGTGCGCACGTCCTTGGCCCAGATCGCGGTCTTGCCGCCGGCGATCAGCGCCGCCACATTGTCCGACACGGGGAAGCGTTCGGCTCCGAAGGAGGCGTTCAGCGACTCGCTGACGTGCTGGGCCACCGGCAGGCCCACCAGGGCGGCCAGGGTGAACGGCGTCATGGGCAGGGCCATCTCGGCCACCGCATGATCGGCGATCTCCGCGGGCGTGCCGGCGTCGAAGGAGGCCTGCACCTCGCCCATCAGCCGCATGAGCACGCGATTGACCACGAAGCCCGCGGCGTCCTGCACCAACACGGCGGACTTGCCTGCGCCCCGGGCGAGCGCGAAGGCCGTGGCCAGGGCGGCGTCGTCGGTGTCGGCCGTGCGCACGATCTCCACGAGCGGCATCTGCGCCACAGGGTTGAAGACGTGGAAGCCCACAAGGCGCTCGGGATGCTCGAGGGCCTCCGCCATGGCGGCAACGGAGAGCGAGGACGTGTTGGTGGCGAGCACGGCGGTGGGGGAGACGTGGCGCTCCACCGCAGCGAACACCTGGCGCTTGACCTCGAGGTCCTCGAAGACCGCCTCGATGACCAGATCCGCCTCGGCGAACACCGCCTGATCCGTGCCCACCCGGATGCGAGCGGCGAGCTGCTGGGCCTGCTCCTCGCCGAGCCGGCCGCGCCGCACGAGGGCCTGGACCTGCGACTCGATGGTGGCGGCCCCGCGCTGCGCGCGCTGCTCGTCCACCTCGGTCATCTCGATGCGCACCTCCGGCATCTTCTGCGCGAACAGCAGGGCCAGCTGGGCGGCCATCAGGCCCGCACCCACGACGCCGATCACGCGCAGCGCGCGCGCATGCTCGGCACCCGGGTCGCCCACCGGCTGCTTGGCCCGACGCTGCACCAGATCGAGGAACGCGTAGACCGTGCGCCGGAACTCGCTCGAGGCGATGAGGACCTCGAGGGCATCGGCTTCCGCCGCCGCGGACTCCTCACGGGTGCGGTGCTCGGCGGCGAAGAACAGGTCCTCCAGGGCCGTGCGGGCCGGCAGATGCGCACCCGGCCGGGCGGCCTGCACCGCGGCGAAGCTCGCGCGAGCGGTGGCCCAGGCCTCTTCGGAGGTGTCCCGGTCGCGGTGCGCGGAGACCGCCTGTAATGTCTCGGCATCCTCCGCGATGACGCGGGCCAGGAAGTCCAGCCCCTCCTCGGTCAGCGAGGTGGACGCCAGCAGGTCGAACAGACCCAGCTCATGGGCCTGAACGGCGGAGAGCAGGCGGTTGTTGTCCAGCGGATTCTTGAGCACGACGTCGACCGCGGCCTCGGGCCCGATCAGCGACGGCACGCGCCACACCCCGGACCAGCCCGGAATGAGGCCGAGGCGCACCTCGGGCAGTCCGAAGCCGCGAGCATCGGCGTGAACGACGCGATAGTCGGCGGCCAGGGCGAGCTCGAGGCCCCCGCCCAAGGCCACGCCGTTGACGAGTGCCAGTGTGGGGGCCGGGAAGGCGGCGATCCGGTCGTAGGCGGCGTGGCCCAGGCGGGCAAGGTCGCGACCCAGGGTCACGTCCTCAATCCCGGCCACCAGCGAGAGATCGGCACCGGCGGCGAAGGTGCCCTCCACACCCGTGAGGGCCAGCCCCTGGATCTCACCGGCCCGTGCCCGCTCGGCCTGGCGATCGATCTCCTCGGCCAGACCGATCAGAGTGCGCGGACCCAGCGTGGCGGGGCGACGGGGTCCCTTCTCGTTGTCCAGCGTCAGCAGCGCCACGGTGCCGGCCTCGCGGGGCAGGGCATGGTCGCTCACGTGGACGTGGGTCACGGTCTCGTCGGGAACCACCTCAGCCAGGCGGGCGAAGTCCTGCAGATCGGCGGGTGCGTTCGTCAACGGCGGCCTCCTCGGCGCAGATCGGGATGGGGAACAGGGACGGTGACGGAATCAGGGCAGCGGATTGAGCAGCGAGACGGTGATGATCGCCGCGCACTGCTGGACCTGCCACTCGCGCGCCCCGAGCTCGCGCAACGCGGCCACCACCGACTCGGGGGTGATCGGCTGCGGGGGAGCCCAGCAGATCCGGCGCAGGGTGTCCGGGGTCAGCAGGTTCTCCGGTGGGAGGTTGAGACTCTCGGCGTGGCGGGCCAGCCACGGTTTGGCGGTGCGCAGCCGTCGATCCGCGTCCGCGTTCCGATCGCGCCACAGCCGCGGTGCCGGCGGCGCATCCGAACCGCGTCGCTGGGTCGCCGGGACATCGCCGGCGGCCGCGCGCTCGCGCCCACGGCGGATGGCCTCCACCCATCGCGGGGCCTCCCGGGCCGCGGCCCGGCCGTGGAATCCCGAGGTCGAGCGCAATGCGGGCACCGTGCGCGGCTGGGCCTGTGCCGCGGCGACGAGTGCGGAGTCCGGCAACAGGCGCGAGGGAGCGACATCCTTGGACCGGGCGTGGTCGTCGCGGGCGTGCCACAGTTCCCGCAGCACGGTCAGCGCGGTGCGGTCCTTCACGGCGTGCGCACCGGAGGTCCGGCGCCACGGGTCCGGCTTCGGGGCTGGCAGGGGCGAGCTGCGGATGTGCTCGAACTCCTGCTCCGCCCAGTCGAGCTTGCCCTGTTCCTCGAGCAGCTCGCGCAGCGCCGCCCGCAGTTCCACGAGCAGCTCCACGTCCAGGGCGGCGTAGGTCAGCCAGTCCTGGGGCAGCGGGCGCGTGGACCAGTCCGCGGCCGAATGCTCCTTGGCCAGGGTGATGCCCAGCAGCTGCTCGTGCACCGCGGCGAGACCCACCTTCGGCAGCCCCGAGATGCGGGCCGCCAGCTCGGTGTCGAACAGCCGGTCCGGCCACAGCCCCAGCTCCGACAGACACGGCAGGTCTTGAGTGGAGGCATGCAGAATCCATTCGACGCCCTCGAGTGCTGGAGTCAGAGCCCGCAGGTCACCCAGCGCCTCCGGATCCAACAGCCACAGGCCCGAGCCCTCACGCTTGAGCTGGACCAGGAAGGCGCGCTGGCCGTAGCGGATGCCCGAGGCACGTTCGGCGTCGACCGCAACGGGACCGGTGCCCGCCGCGAGAGCGCGGGCGCAGGCCTCGAGGCCGCCGAGGGTGTCCGTCACGAAGGGCACACCCTCGCTGGGCGCCGTCAGCAACCGCGGCGCGGCAGCCGGTTGCTCGGCGTCGGGGGCACTCGTCGCGGCTGCGCCCACCTGTGCCCCGCGCGACGTCGTCGCGCTCACGCGGTCTCACCAGGCCAGCGCAGCGCTGTGACGCCATCGGGCTGTGGGGGCAGACCCGCGAAGGCGCAGACCATCTCCGCCCAGGCCTGCAAATGGGCGCCCTTGTCCCCGGCCCCGGGGGTCCAGGACGCGCGCATCTCGATCTCGGTGGTGTCAGGCCTCTCGGCCAGAGTGCCGAAGGACTCGGCGAGGTTGCGCGTGGCCGTGCCGCCCGCCTGGGAATAGTCGGCGTGGCGCAGCTCGAGCGCTTCGACCAGCCACGTCCAGGCGACCGCGCCCACCATGGGGTCCTGGGCGACGTCCATTTCCAGGGCGGCCGTGATGTAGGTGACCGCTCGGAACGTGCCCTGCCACAGGCTCGAGCCCTCCGGATGGTGGAGCAGGATGAACCGACCCGTGGCCAGGGGAGAGGCGTGGACGTCGGCGTCGAGGGCATACACATCAGCGGCAAGGGCGACGGCGTGGGGTGCGAGCTGACCGGGTGCCGCGATCTCACGCAGGCGCACCTCGGGCCGCGTGTCGGCGTCGCGCAGCTCGCGCAGGGCGGTGCGGAACGCCGCGGGCAGCGTCTCGGCCTGCACGGAGCGCGCACGCAGCGAGTGCGTCCCAGCCAGATTCATGTGAACAGACTAGATTCCTGGCTTCACTGGGCCGGGGAGGGCGCGCCGGTGGCCTCGCGCAGGGCGGCCACGAACCCGTCGAGATCCGCCTGCGTGGTGTCCCACGACGTCATCCACCGCACCAGACGCGCGGCCGGGTCCCAGTCGTAGAACGGGTAACGGGTGCGCACGGCGTCGGCCACGTGGGGCTCCACCTGAGCGAAGACCATATTGACCTGCGGCGGGTGCACCACGGTGATGCCCGGCACCTGCGCCACCCGCTCGGCCAACTCGGCGGCCATGGCGTTGGCCTGCCCGGCGATCTCCACGCCTCTGTCCTGCTCGAGCAGTGCCAGGAGTTGGGCGGCCACATAGCGCTGCTTCGACGCGAGCTGCATCGAGGATTTGCGCAGATAGCCCAGTGCCATCGCGGCCCGCTCGGCGCTCGGCGCAGCGTCGCCCTCGGGCAGATCCCGGCCCGTGATGAGGTGAGCGTTGACGATCGCCTCGGGATTCAGCACCACGACGGCCTCGGCCGCCATGCCGCCGTTCTTGGTGGCGCCGTAGGAGACGACGTCGACACCGGCGTCCGTGGTGAACGCGCGCAGGCTGACCCCCAGTGAGGCCGCAGCGTTGGACAGGCGTGCACCATCCATGTAGACGCTCAGTCCCGCCGCATGCGCGGCATCCGTCAGCGCGCGCACCTCGTCCGGGGAGTACACCGTGCCCAGCTCCGTGGCCTGCGCGATCTCCACCACACTGGGCTGCACGGCGTGGACAAAGCCGAAACCGGTCAGCGCCGGCGCGATGATCTCCGGGGTGAGCTTGGCATCGGCAGTAGGCAGAGCGCGCAGACTCGTGCGTCCCACGCGTTCGGGGGCACCGCCCTCATCCCACAGAATGTGCGCGTTCTGCGAGCAGATCACCGAGCCCCACGGCGGCAGCAGCGACTGCAGGGCCACCACATTGGCCCCCGTGCCGTTGAACACGGGCACGGCGAAAGCCTGCTCGCCGAACTGCTCGGCCACCACGGCCTGCAGGCGCTCCGTGATCGGATCGTCCCCGTAGGCGCGGGCGTGATCGGCGTCGGCCTCCCGCAACGCCTCCCACACCACGGGGTGCACCCCCGCGTAGTTGTCCGAGGCGAAGGACCGCAGACCGTTCATGCGCGGCCCTCCTGGTGATCGGTGGAACGCGGGCTCTTCTCGCTGTCTCCGGCGGCATCGTCCTGCGCAGCCGGGCGCAGCGTCATGCTGATCGAGTTGATGCAGTAGCGCTGATCCGTCGGGGTGTCATAGCCCTCGCCCTCAAAGACGTGACCGAGATGGGAATCGCAGCGCGCGCAGCGCACCTCCACTCGGCGCATGCCCAGCGTCGTGTCCTCGATGTAGCGCACGCGATCCTCGGCCAGCGGCGCGTAGAACGCGGGCCACCCACAGTGCGCGGCAAACTTCTCCCGCGACGTGAACAGCTCGGCCCCGCAGGCGCGGCAGGCGTAGACACCCTCGTCGGTGGAGTCCCAGTACTCACCGGTGTAGGCCCGTTCCGTGCCCGCTTCGCGCAGCACATAGAACTCCGCAGGGGTGAGCCGCTCCCGCCAGGCGTCGTCGCTCAGCCGCACGGGGGCGGCGTCGTGCTCGTGGGACGGGGCCGGGCTCGCGGTGCCGGCGGGATCCGGGGTGGGGGATGACATGCTCATGGGACCTCCAACGGGATCGTGCTCTGGGCTGTTCCCGAGGCACGACTGCTCTGCACCGATCTCAACTGCTGAGCGCCACTCTCGCACGTTGTGCGGCGTGATGGCGCACAATGGCACCTATGAGCGCATGGCGGAGGGACCCGGACCCGCGCTCAGCCCCCGGAGCCAGGCTGGCCCCCGCGGTGCTGAGCGCACTGAGCACCACCGTGCGTTCTCGTGCGGCCGAGGCGGCCAGCACCACGCGCACCACGGTGCGGCGCTCCGTGCGCCAGGGCGTCAAAGTCGCCACACCGGTGGCTCGGTGGACGCCGCTCGTGGTCAGCGTGGGTGTCACCGCGGCCTTCATCCTGGCGGGGGCCTCCTCGGCGCTCGCCGGGGTCTTCGCTCGCGTGGTGGTCACCCCGGTGCGCAATCACGCCGAGACCACGCAGATCCTCGCGGTGGTGGACGGCGTCGACGGGCGCGAGGTGATCCTCTCGGCCGATCTGCACTCAGTGGTGCCGGGGACCTACTCGCTGACCTTCGACCACGGGGCGAACATGGCGCGCATCGGGGAGATCACCTCCTACGACCCGCGCGAGTCCACCGTCGCCCGGCGCGTGGAAGAGGTGTACTCGGGTGATCTCAGCCTCGCCACCCGGGGCCGGCTCACCGGCACCGTGTACCCCCACCCGCGCGATGCGGGCTTCGAGGCCGTAGACGTCGAGGTCCCGGTGGAGCACGGCGTCGCGCCGGCCTGGCGGGTGGATCCGCCGGCGGAGAACCGACCCGGAACCGGCGAGGACATCTGGGCGATCATGGTCCACGGCCGCGGGGCGCGCCGCAATGAGGGCATTCGCGCCCTGCCGACGACCGCCAAGCTGGGCATGACCTCCCTGCTCATCTCCTACCGCAACGACGGCGACGCCCCGGACGCCGAAGACTTCCGCTACGGACTGGGGACCACGGAGTGGCGGGACGTCGAGGCGGCGATCCGCTACGCGCTGGAGCAGGGGGCGAGCGACGTCGTGGTGTTCGGCTGGTCCATGGGTGGCGCCGTGGCCCTCCAGACGGTGGATCGCTCTGAGCTCTCGGCACGCGTGCGCGGGGTGGTGCTGACGGGTCCGGTGATCGACTGGATCGATGTGCTCGAGCACCAGGCGCGGATCAAGCGGATCCCCGAGGCCGTGGGCTGGTTGGGGCAGTGGCTCCTGAGCAACCCGGCGGGCCGGTTCATCACGGGTCTGACCGCGCCGGTGGACCTGAAGTCGCTGAACTGGGTGGCGCGCGCGGATCAGCTGCGGGTGCCCACGCTCGTGCTGCATTCCGAGGATGACGAGTACGTGCCCGTCGGCCCGTCGATGGAGTTCGCCGAACGCAATCCGCGGCTCGTGCGCTTTGTCCGCTTCACGCGCGCCCGACACACCCGCGAATGGAACGTGGATCCGCAGCGGTGGGATCGCACGGTGCGGGGCTGGCTGCGCGCCGTGCTCACCGCCCAACGCCCCGGTGTCACGTCCGCGTCCCCGGCCCCGCGGTGACCCGCCCCTCGGTGACC
>JAUNTT010000006.1 GCA_030538555.1 Micrococcus sp. | reverse complement strand
TGGGAAAAGCTATCGGGCTCTTGCATCAGCTCAACGAGCAAGAGCCCGATACCGATCCGAGCCCGCCGACCAGCAGTGGGTGAACGAGGAGAACGAGCTCGTGCGCACCCTCACCGGGCTGCTGGGCTCGCAGCGTCAGGCCCTGCAGCTCACCGGGATCTCGCGCTCGGCCTGGCACTACCGGTCCTGCCCACGACCACCAGTGAAGCAGCCGGTCCTGCACTGTGAGCGGGCCTATCCCAACCGGATCAGCGACGAGGTCCGCGAGGTCATTGAGGGCCACATCCTGCAGGGGTGGGAGCAAGGGGTCTCGGTGGATGCCAGCTTCGCGTACCAGTGGGATCAGGGGGTGATGCTGGGCTCACGGCGGTCGTGGTGGCGGATCGGGGCTTCAATCAGCGAGCAGCACCGACGCCCGGTGATCGGTACACGCCGGGGTTTGAAGGCCCCGCGCCCGGCCCCGGTGGTCGTGGCCACGAAACCTGGTGAGGCGTGGTCCTGGGACATCACGAAGCTGCCCAGCCCTTTCCGTGGGGTCTTCTGGCAGGCCTACGTCATCAAGGACATCTACTCCCGGGTCATCGTGGGCTACCGGGTCGAGGAACGCGAGTGCGATGACCTTGCCGTCGAGATGTTTCAGGCCGCGATCGCCGTGCACGGGGCACCACGGGTCGTGCATGCCGACTCAGACTCAGCGATGCGTTCCACCGTGTTGCGCGTGGCCCTGGGCAAGCACGACGTGGCTCTCTCGTTCAACCGGCCCTATGTCTCGAATGACAACCCGTTCTCCGAGGCCGGGTTCCGCACGATGAAGTACCGGCCGGGCTACCCCGGCCAGTTCACCACGCTCACCGACGCCCGCGCCTACGTGGCCGATTACGTGGACTGGTACAACCACGAGCACAAGCACTCCGGGATCGGGTTGTTCTCCCCGGCCGAGGTCCTCGACGGTACCTGGGAGGCGAAATGGCAGACCCGGGACCAAGCGTTGCAGGGCTACTACCAGGCTCATCCTGAACGCTTCCGCGAACAGCCCTGCACCCCACGCCCGGCGCAGCTGGTCGGCATCAACCTGCCCGCGACCGACCCCGAAGCCGGCGACTGACTCACAACAGGTTGACACAGAGCGAGAACGCCGAGACGTGACCCGAAAACCCACTCCCCGCCGGAAACTTCGGTGCGCAAACGACCCGTATGACAGGCACCCGAAGGCCTAGAAGGGTCGTTTGCGCACCCGACTTCCACCTGCGTGTGGGCAGCCATGCGACGCCAGAGGAGTGGGCCAGGGCTGCGTTCGGGCCCGAGGCGTCAGGGCACCGGCCGGTCAGTCCTCGATGAAACCGCTGCAGCCCCACCCGGCGGGGTTCTCGATGCAGTCCTCGGCCACATTGCGGGTCTCGAGCCGCCAGATGTCCGCGACCACCGGCTCCGACTCCAGCGTGATGGTGCCCGGGATGAACTGCCACGGGCCACCGGCCACCTGAAACTGTGCCGCGTAGACAGTGGAAAGCCGGACATCGTAGGTCCCGGTCTCCTTGTAGACGTGGGACGTCGGGGTCTGGACGTCGAACTCGGAGAGCTCGTAGCCCGGAACCATGGTGGTGCGGGTGGGTGTGCCGTCCCCGTAGTCCCAGAAGTAGCGGATCGGGGTGGCACGGATGGTCACGGCCTGGCCGAGCATCGTCTCGGACGCCTCCAACGGGGAGGAATCTGCCCAGAAGTTCGTCTCGGCGTTGCGCAGACCGAGCCCATCGGCCCGAAAGGTGTGAACCGTGGGCGGGGTAACGATGAGTTCGCGGACTTCCTCGATAGTCACGGTCACCACGGGCGGAGCCTCGGGTGCATCCGCAGTTTCCGTGTCAGCGTTAGAGCCCGCCGGAGCTGCAGCCGGCCCCTCGGCCGGGGTGACCTGCGGCGGGGACCCACTGCAGAACGGCGCCGATGTTGATGTCTCGCCATTCGCGTACGTCTCCGTGGCTGTCAGCCAGTACTCACCCTCCGGGCACCGCTCGGTCTCATTCAGCATGCAGTCACCGGTGTTGTACTGATAGCCGAGACCGTCACATACCGACAGGACCGAGCCGCCGCTGCCCGACCCAACGCGCAAGAACTCTCGCGTGACTGTCGGACGAGTCGTGGTGTCGCCTCGTTCATCGCCCCCGGGCTGTCGCGAAGCGCCGCTACCCGAAACGCCACCGGCCGGTGCTGCAGCATTGTCGGCGTTGCGTTCAGACTGACTCGGTTCAATTGAATAACCGGGAGGCGTAGCCTCGGCTGCTGGTTGAGGTGGCTGTTCTCCCTCTGGCTCTTCGTAGGAGTTCTCTATAACAACGGCAACTTTGTCGGGTAGGAGGCGACCTTTCGCCGTTGTCTCGCCTGCGGCGATGGGGCTCATGGCTACAGCCGTGACGGCCACAGCGATCAAAGAGATTAGTCGGGTGTTACCTGAGAGTCTTGCAGACGTCACGTAACTCACCCCTGGCTCTCGCCGGTGCTAAGCCCGATAACTTCCCAGACCCCTTCCCCCTCATCCAGGCGGAGGTGGACGGTCATGGGCTGCGACTCCACCGCAGCAACTTCGTTGACTTCACTCGACCCAGGCGGATCGGTGAACTGCGTTGAGGCTGGGAAGTCAACGAGTTGGTGGACGTCAACCCGGGTCCCTGACGAATCTCGGCTGACAGCCGTTGCCGCACGAACGTCCGGTGCTTCGGCAGCGATCCAGTCGCCGCTTTCGTACACGTCACCGTACTGGCCGACGAACGCCGCGCAAGCACTGCAATCACCTGAAGAGACTGCCCGGGTAGGCCCACCATCGCCGGTCATCTCGAGATAGTGAACCGTGTCCCAGAAGAACTTCGCAGTGACCAGCGCAGCGCGCTCAGAGTCGCCCCTGGCGTTCACAGGACGCTCCGGCACCGGCACGTTCTCCGCGGGACCCTCCGCCGACGCGGGCTTGTACGCCCCACTCGACGACGTGCTGTCCTCGCCCGAGGCGCCCGTGGCCTCGCCTGGCGCGCTGCCCTCGCCAGAATCGTCCGTAGACTCGCTCGGCTCGCCAGACTCACTCGGCTCGTCGGAATTCTCATCCCCGGGCCCTGCCGGGGTCGAGGTCACCGACGACTCGGCGGTCGGCGTCGTCGTCTCGGCAAGGTCGTTCCCGCCGCCGGAGCAGCCAGCCAACACCAGGGCGGCCGCCACCGCCAGACCGCTCAATCCGCCGTGCGCAGCAGACTTCCGTCCCATGTTTCCCTCACAGTTCTCGCTCCTGCGCGGCTGCCTGCCGCGCCATCCCACGCGAGCCAGGGCCTCGTGATCCCCCGACCAACGCACCCCCACACTGTAGCGCGCACCACACCGGGCGGCTGGTCGTCGTCCACAGCCCGGACTCCTCACCACGCACTCCAGCGCCATCCGCACCGCGACTGACCCCAACCTGACTGTTGTCGGGTCGAATCTCGTCGCTCTGGGGACCTCATAACACCGAGATTCGACCCGGCTCGGTCGGTGGTGGGGGCGGTCAGGCTCGGTGTTGGGCAGCGAGAGGAGGCGGGACGGGGCGCTTGGCCTGCTTCGCGGGTAGCGTCGGGCGCAATGACCTCTCCCGCAGACGCACCATCCCACCCCGCCCTCTCCCACCACTTTGCCGAGAACTTCCCCGAGCTCTCGCTCGCCCACACCGGCCGGCCCACGCGCGCCCCGCACCTGCTCACGCTCAACGCGCCGCTCGCCACCGAGCTGGGCCTCGACCCCGACTGGCTCGCCACCGAGAACGGCCTCCGCTTCCTCACGGGCGAAGCGCCTGGCCCGGACGCCCGCCCGGTCGCCCAGGGCTACGCCGGGCACCAGTTCGGCGGCTACTCCCCCGTCCTCGGTGACGGCCGCGCCCTGCTGCTCGGCGAGCTCACTACCCCCGACGGCCGGCTCACCGACCTGCATCTCAAGGGTTCGGGGCGCACCGCCTACGCGCGCCCCGGCGCGGACGGGATGGCCGCCGTCGGGCCCATGCTGCGTGAGCACGTCATCAGCGAGTTCCTCCACGCTGCTGGCGCGCCGAGCACCCGGACGCTGGCCGTCGTCGGGACCGGGGACACCATCCAGCGCGAGACCCCGCGCCCCGGCGCCGTCCTGGCCCGGACCGCGAGCTCGCACCTGCGCGTCGGCTCCTTCCAGCTCGCCGCGGCCCTGGATCACCAGCGCGCCCACGACGACGCCGCCCCCGCCCGGTCGCTCGTCGCGCGGCTGGTCGACGAGGCCCTCGCCCGCCACGAACCCGGCGTCGACGTCTCCACCCTCACCGACGCCGAGCGCGCCGAGACGCTGCTGGCCGGGGTGATCCGCCGGCAGGCCGAGCTGGTCGCGCAGTGGATGCTCCTCGGGTTTGTGCACGGGGTGATGAACACGGACAACATGACGATCTCCGGCGAGTCCATCGACTTCGGCCCCTGCGCGTTCATGGAGGCCTTCGACCTCGCCACCGTCTTCTCCTCGATTGACCGCCAGGGCCGTTACGCCTACGCGCAGCAGCCGGGCATCGCGCAGTGGAATCTCACGCGCTTCGCCGAGACGCTGCTGCCGTTGCTGTCGGATGTTCCCGACGACGCCGTCGCCTCCGCCGAGACCGCCCTGCGGGAGTTCCGTGGTCACCACAGCGCCGCGTGGTCGGCGGGGCTGCGGGCGAAACTGGGGCTCGGTGCGCCGGGGACGGCTGACGTCGAGTCCGAGGGCCGCGCCCGGAAGGGCGTGTCAGATGAGCAGTTGGGCCAGCTCACTGACGAGCTCTTCGGCCTGCTGGCCGAACATGCCGTGGACTGGACGTCGTTCTGGGCGGACCTGGCCGAGGACGTGGTGCCGCCGGGATTGCAGGACTGGCACGCGCGGTGGGCTGAGCTCGATCCGGTCCGGGCGGTCATGCGGCGCACCAATCCGCGCATCATCCCCCGCAATCACGTTCTGGACGCGGCACTGGAGTCGGCCGAGGCCGGCGATCTCAGTGAGGTGCAGCGGATCCTGGCCGCGGTGGCCGACCCGTACACCGCCGCAGCCGGCGATGCGGACCTGACCCGACCGGCGTCGGGAACGGGACGATTCGTGACCTACTGCGGGACGTGAAGTGGCGCGTCAGCGGCAAGGCTCAGCGGCGCTTCTTGTCCACGACCGTGAGCCAGAGGTGGCCGTCGCGGACCTCGACGTGATGCACGCCGATCGGCTCGGTGGCGGGCAAGCACTGCGGTTGGCCGTCGCGCAGGCAGAAGCTGGAGCCGTGTAGCCAGCACTCGATGGTGTCGCCCTCGAGCTCGCCCTCGGCCAGCGAGATGTCGCCGTGGGTGCAGGAGTCGTCCACGGCGTGGAACCCGCCGTCCTCGGTGTGGAACACGGCGATGTCATCCCAGTGCCCGGTGGTGCCCATCGCGACGACGAGGTTCCCGCCCACGGGCACGGCGTCGGCGGGACCCAAGTCGAGAGGGGTGGTGGCGTCGGTGGGGGCATCGCGGTGCGCATCGGTCATGGTGACCAGCCTAGGAGGCCGCTCTCGCGCTGTCGACGCGAAACTCGGGCACGCAGATGACCCACTCACCCCCGGATTTCGGCGGTTGAGTGGGTCATGTGCGTGCCCGAGTTTCCAGCTGGCCCCAGCCGTCTGGCCTCAACCGCCCAGCCCCGCCCCGCCCCGCGTCAGCCCTGCAAGAACGCGCGGGCCACGTCGAGGAAGCGGTCGTTGGCCTCCACCTCGCCGATGCTCACACGCACGCCCTCGCCGGGGAAGGCGCGCACAGACAGGGCTCGCTCGCCGGCGGCGGCGGCGAACTCGGCGGCCCGCTCCCCGAGGGGCAGCCACACGAAGTTGGCCTGCGTCTCTGGAATGTCCCAGCCCGTCTCGCGCAGGGCGGCGGCCACGCGCTCGCGCTCATCCACCACTGTCTGCACGGCGGCGTCCACCTCATCGAGATGATCCAGTGAGGCCACGGCGGCCTGCTCGGCCAGCGTCGACACCGCGAACGGCGTGGCCACGCGGCGCAGGTACTGCGTGATCTGCGGGCCGGCCACCGAGTAGCCGACGCGCAGATTCGCCAGCCCGTGCGCCTTGGAGAAGGTGCGCAGCACGGCCACATTGGGGTGCTTGCGGTACATCTCGAGGCCCTTGACGGCGTCGGCGTCGCGAATGAACTCCACATAGGCCTCGTCGATCACGATCAGCACATGCCCGGGCACCTGCGCGATGAACTCCTCCACCTCGTCCGTGTGCAGGACCGGTCCGGTGGGGTTGTTCGGGGTGCACAGCACGATCACGCGCGTGCGCTCGGTGATCGCCTCCAGCATGGCGGGCAGGTCATGGCGGTGCTCGGCGGTCAGCGGCACGGGCACGTCCTGGGCGCCGGCGGTGCGCACGACAATCGGGTAGGCCTCGAACGAGCGCCAGGCGTAGATGACCTCATCCGGCCCGCCGTTCTCATGCCCACCCGCGAAGGCGTTGATGATCTGGGTCAGCGCGCCGAGCGAGCCGGCACCCGTGACGATGTCCTCGGCCGGCACGTCGAGGTGCTCGGCGAGGCGCTCGCGCAGCTGCGTGGACAGCGGATCCGGGTAGCGGCACACGGGGCTCGCGGTGTGCCCCTCGCCGGCCACCACCTGCCCGATGACCTCGCGCACCGCGGCCACCGGCGCGAACGGATTCTCGTTCGAGGACAGCTTGTACGGCTGCAGCCCGGGCACCGCCACCGGGGGCTTGCCCGCGGCGTAGGCCGGGAGCCGGTCGATGACCGGGTGGGGGTGGACGACGGCGCTGCTCGGCTGCGGGGTCTCAGTCATGTGAGCCAGACTACGGCGAGCACCGGTGCAACGTCGCCGCTCTCGCCCGAGAAGGCGTCAGATGTGGTGCCGGGGCGGCCGTCGGCGCGCGTTTCGTCCACGGGGTACGACGACGGCGCACCCGGCTTCCGCGGTCGGGCTCTGTCCGGCGGTCCTCGGCTCGGTGGGGATACCTCGGCCACAGTCCGGGGCGACCGGCACCTCGTTCAGTCCCCCAGCACCCGCGCGATCTCGCCGGCGGCGACGCGCAGCCGCTGACCGATGGCACGGGTGTCGGCGGCGCGGGTCGCGTAGACCACGGCCAGCGAGGCGGGCAGCTGCCCGCGCACGCGCAGTGGCACCGCCACCGAGGACACCCCGGGGATGACCTCCCCGGAGCTCAGGGCCATGCCGCGGCGCCGTGCCTGCTCGACGTCCCGGCGTCGGGAGTCGAGGATCGCGCCGGAGTCGATGGCGTCGTCGAGCTCGTCCTCGGTGAGGCCGGCGGCCAGCGCGATGCCGGGCCCGCCGCGCCCCAGCGGGTGCTGGGTGCCGGGGCGCTGGGTGACGAGGTTGCCGCGCGGGGGCTCGACCGTGACGAGGGTGACGCAGTCGCCACCGTCCCAGACCACCACGAAGGCGCTCATGCCCAGCTCGGCGGACAGCGCGGAGAGTTCGGGCAGGGCGGCGGCCTGCAGATCCTGCTCCACGCGGCGGGCGAGCACGGCGAGCGCGGGCGCCGGATGGACCCGGCCGGCGTCGTCCCGGCGCAGCAGCCCGCGGCCCTCGAAAGTGCGCAGGATGCGGTAGGCGATGGAGCGGTGCACCCCGAGGTGCTCGGCGATGGCGGCGATGGTGGGCGGTGCGTCGGCGTCGGTGACGTACTCGAGCATGCTGATGCCGCGGTCCAGGGTCTGGGAGCCGGTGGCGGTCGATGCGGTCATGAACCCTCCTTCATGATGCGGGACACCTCTTGTGGCGCGGCTCACTCTGCCATAGAGTTCAGCACAACGTGTTCTCTATCAGAACACATTGTTCTCTATTTGAACACTCCCAGCGTCGTCAGCGTCTCACCCCAGGGACAATCCCAGATCAGCGCCGAAAGGGGCTCTCATGCTCTTCCATCACCACGGATACGTCTCCACCAATCCGCGCCAGCTTCCCGCGGCCGGCATCGGACTGGACCGCCCCGCCGAGCTGCCGGATGAGATGGACGTGCTGATCGTGGGCACCGGCCCGGCGGGCATGATCACCGCCGCGCAGCTGGCCATGTTCCCGGACGTGCACACCCGGATCATCGAGCGCCGCGCGCACCGTCTCGAGATCGGCCAGGCGGACGGCATTCAGGCCCGCTCCGTGGAGACCTTCCAGGCCTTCGGCTTCGCCTCCGAGATCATCGACGAGGCCTTCGACCTCACCGCCATGGCCTTCTGGAACCCGGATCCGGAGAACCCGGAGAACATCGTGCGCACCTCGCTGGCCGAGGACGATCCGAACAACGTCTCCGAGTTCCCGCACCTGATCGTCAACCAGGCCCGCATCCTCGACTGGTTCGCCCAGTTCATGGCCTTCTCCCCCTCCCGCATGGCCCCGGACTACGGATGGGCCTTCGAGGGTCTTGATGACTCCGGCACCGGCGAGTACCCCGTCTCCGTGACGCTGCGCCGCACCGTGGACGCGCAGGGCAACGCGCTGGAGAACCCGGATGACGGCGAGCTGCGCACCGTGCTCGCCAAGCATGTGGTGGGTGCCGACGGCGCCGGCTCGCGCGTCCGCAAGGCCATCGGCCACACCCTCTCCGGCGACGCCGCCAACCACGCGTGGGGCGTGATGGACACCCTGGCCGTGACCGACTTCCCGGACATCCGCACCAAGTGCGCCATCCACTCCCAGCACGGCTCCATCCTGCTGATCCCCCGCGAGGGCGGCCACCTGTTCCGCCTCTACGTGGACCTCGGCGTGGTCCCGGCCGACGACGCCGGCAAGATCCGCCAGACCCCGCTCGAGGAGGTCATCCGCCGCGCCCAACAGATCCTGCACCCCTACACGCTGGACGTGAAGGACGTGGCCTGGAACTCGATCTACGAGGTGGGCCACCGCCTGACCTCCGGCTTCGACAACCGCAACCGCGTGAACGAGCCCACCGTGTTCCTGCTGGGCGACGCCTGCCACACGCACTCCGCGAAGGCCGGCCAGGGCATGAACGTGTCCATGCAGGACGGGTGGAACCTCGGCTGGAAGCTCGGTCACGTGCTCTCCGGCCAGGCCCCGCGCGAGCTGCTCGCCAGCTACTCGGATGAGCGCAAGGACATCGCCAAGAACCTTATCGACTTCGACCGCGAGTGGTCCACGCTCATGGCCAAGCCGACCTCCGAGCTGGGTAACCCCAACGAGGTGGCCGAGTTCTACACCAAGACTGCCGAGTTCCCGGCGGGCTTCATGACCGAGTACCTGCCCTCGCTGCTCACCTCCGACGGCGGCAACCAGGAGCTGGCCGCCGGGTACCCGATCGGCAAGCGCTTCCGCTCGGAGCTCGTGGAGCGCTCCTCGGACACCAACGTCAAGCACCTGGGTCACCTGCACCGCGCGGACGGCCGCTGGCGCGTCTACGTGTTCGCCGACGCCGCCGCACCGACCTCCGATGACTCGAAGGTGGCGCAGTGGGCCGCGGCGATCGAGGAGGATCCGGCCTCGTTCCGCAACCGCTTCACCCCGGCCGGTGCCCCGCAGGACACCCGCTTCGACATCAAGGTGGTCTACCAGCAGAAGCAGCCCGAGTTCGGCTTCCCGGACGTGCCGGCGATCTTCCGTCCGACCTCCGGCCCGCTGGGTCTGCACGATGTGAACAACATCTTCGCCACCTGCCAGCCCCAGCACGGCCCGGACATCTACGACGTCCGCCAGATCAGCCGCGACGGTGCGGTCGTGGTGGTCCGCCCGGACCACTACATCTCCGCGATCTTCCCGCTGGATCAGACGGCCGAGCTCAACGAGTTCTTCCACGGCGTGCTGCTCGAGCAGCACTGAGGCCCCTGCGGTCCCCGTGGGCCGGGCTGGCCTCCGCGCCCGACGACGCCGGTCACCCCCGCCACCGCGCCCCCGCTCACTGCGGGGGCGCGGTGTGCTGTCAGGGTGCTCTCACGCGGCTCGGGCAGGCTGAAGCCATGATCAAACTTGTTATGAGCATCGTGGTCAACGCCGTGGCCCTGTGGGTGGCCGCCTGGCTGCTGCCGGGCATGGACGTGACCGCCGCCCCCGCCCTGCGCCCCTTCGACGCGGACTGGGCCAACACCGCCCTGGCCTTCGCCCTGCTGGGCCTGCTGTTCGGCGCGGTCAATGCCATCATTCGCCCGATCGTGGCGTTCCTGTCTTTGCCCATCACGTGCCTGACGCTGGGGCTGTTCGCCATCGTCATCAACGCGGGCATGCTCGCCCTCACCGCATGGCTGTCCTCCTTCCTCCCCGTTCAGCTCTACCTGGCCGACTTCTTCTGGACGACGATCCTGGCCGGCATCGTGGTCTCGCTCGTCTCGCTGCTGCTCAACGCGGTCACAGGCCCTTCCCGAAGTCATGGCGCAAGGCAGACTGCCAGGTCGCGGGGTTGAGGTGTGAGCGATCGATCTCAAGCGGGACGTAGACGCGCTGCACCACCTCCCCGGCCGTGGCCTGCCGGATCGCGGCCACGTGGGAGTGGACTTGGTGCAGGTCGGCGTCCCGGGATCGGTCGATGCTGGCGGCAACCTGGATGTAGTGCGAGACCGAATGTCGGTCGCCGTTCTCGGCCAACTGGTCGTAGACGGCACTGAAGAGTTCTGGGTCGGAGGTGATGTCGTCCCAGCTTGCGTGCTGGCTCACCCGCTCCACGATGTCCTCGACAGCCCTCGTTGCGTTGATGGCGGGGTCGGAGTACACGGTGATGGTGGCGCGCTGGGCGGTGCTCGGATTGGGTCCTCCATCCAGGCCGGTGACCAGGTCACTCGAGTCTTCGAGGTGCAGGATCGGGACGTCGGACGCCGCCTTCATGTCGCGCGCCGGAGACCCCACGCTCAGTGCACCCACCACGGAGTACTGCGATCGCAGCGCTGCGTGGCGGGTCAGATTGGTGGCATGCATCCCGCCCTGCGAGTGACCCACCAGCATGATTCGAGCTCCGGCTGGAACTCCCGCTGCGCTGAGCGCCTGCGCGACGCCATGGCCGGTAGCGACCGAATCTCGGCCCATCGCGTCGGCGAGGCCGATCTGGTCGTTCCAGACGTCCCTCGATCCGAAGTCGCTGCCCGGCAGGGACACGATGTAGGTCTCCGTGCCGTCGTCAGCGCGCACGCGATCGATGCTCACGGCGCTGCTGGGAGCATCCGAACGGTCGAGCCGCCGCACCACCGCGGCCAGTCCACCGTCGAGACGCGGGGTCTGCGTCGAGGCGGCAGGTGGGTTCGGTGGGGTGGTGACCCGCCCGGAGGCGACGCCACTCGTGCGAGGCGGTGTCACCGGCGGCGTTACAGCGCCTGGACCTTGCGGTAGCGGCCGAGCTGCCGGGGCACTCGAGGTCGGGCGTGCCGGCCGGGTGGCCGTCGCAGTGCCGACTGCCGGCACGGTTGGCGGTGCCGGGCGTGGTGGTGCCGTGCTGGGCGTCGGCAACATCTGCGACAGACGGTGCTGGGCGACGGGCAGGAGACCCATGATCGCGGCGAACACCGACCCGCCCACCGTCGCGGACCGGTCTTGTGGATCGCCGGTCGCCACAAGCGGAGTACCGGCAGAGATCTGCCGCTGCGGCATGAGCTGGGCCGCAAGTCCCTGCACTGACCAGTACGGGTCGACATCGCGCAGCAGGGGCAATCCCATGACGTAGTCGGCGATCCCCCTGCTGATCTCCTTTCTGACCTCGCGCGGTGGCGCGGTCTGCAGCGCATGCTTTCCCTGTTCGCGAAGACCCGACGGCTCGTCCAGTCCCTCGATCTCACCGACGGCGGCGAGCGGGAGTTTCTTGAGCAACCGGCCAATGCCGAAAGCCATGACGTCGCGCGGTAGGCCGCGGCCGAGTCCCGTGAGGAACAGCTCGACGTCGGTGTTGCTCACGCCTGTTGCAACCGCCCCGACACCCGTGCCGAGGACATCTTTGAGACCCCCGTGCGCGTCGGCCACCAGGTCGCGCGCACCGCGCTCTGCCCGCCGATACTGCTCGGCCGACAGAAAAACCGACTGGGAGAACTCGCCGCCGCGCTCGGAGATCAGCGACAGCATGCCGACCAAGGCGAAGAACTCGTCCTCGAGACGCTGCACCGCTGGCGCCACCTGCGCATGATCGATGACGTGCCACCGGTACTGGTCTACAGACATGCGTGTCCCTGTGGCGTCCTGGCTGAGCCGTTCCAGGGCCCGGCCAGCCGCCTCGAGCGTGTCCAGATCAGCGAAGATCGACGCCTCACCGCCAGAGACAGACAGCGGCACGCGGTCGAGGCGTGGACCTGAGTGCACCTCGCCGGCGAGATCCGTGAACGGCGTGTAGGGGCTCATCCGCACATCGCCACCGATGCCGCCGCATGCAGCTGATCGCGGCGGGTGACTGCCTCGTCGCGCGTGGTGTTCGCTTGGCGTGCCGCGGTGTCCGCCCACGTCCTGCAGCGTTCCCACGCACGGGTGACCGCTTCCGCCTGCGCGCGCAGCTCGCTCACCCGTTCGGCGTAATGCCGGCCCGCCATGGAGTTCCAGTGCGCTGCGTCGGCCGCGGCGATCTGATGTCGGGCCGTGTCCCATCGAACGCGCAGGCGCTCCACCTCCGCGATCAGCCACGCGAGATAGGACATCGCCGCTTCGGCACGCCGGATGTCCTGCGACGCCTGCCCCAGCTCCCCCGGCGTCACACGCAGCACCGTGCCGATGGCCAGATCGCTCGCTCCTGTGGCGCAGGCCGCCCATCGGGTGGCCTCGGTCATGAAATACGTCATGCCGCTCACGCTAGGCACGCCAGCACTCGCACTCTCCCGCTCTGGGGCAATCTGTGGATGACACACCGCCCACCGCGCCCGAACAGTCCGGTGTGCAGGAGCGGTTGGCCCAATAGGACTGCGGCTGGTCGGCCACACTGGCGATGTGGAGGTGTCTCGGGCTGCGTTAGCCGCACTGGCTCAGGTGCTGGACACCTTCGCACACGGCGAGGGCGTGACCGTCGTTCCTGCGCAGGCGGAGTTGACCAGCCAGCAGGCCGCCGATGCGCTGAACGTCTCGCGACCGCTTCTGATCGGGCTGCTCGACTCAGGACATATCGACGACCGGCGTGTCGGCACGCACCGTCAGATGAACGACGCGATCCGCGACGTAACGGTGACCGGGTATGAGCACGTGATCGACCATGTCGACCTCCCCGACCCCAACGACCGCCCAGCTTTATCCGCCCCGACGGGGTCGCCCCTTAAGGCCGCACTCCACCCCGTAGCACCAGGCCCCACCCCGCCTGCGAACAACGCCCGTCCTCTTGACCACCACCCCCACCTCACCTATCCTGAACGAACGGTCAGTAAATCAGGCCGACCCGCCGGACGGTGCCGCGCCGCCGTCGTGGGACCGAGACCGCACCGCAAGCAAGAGGTGATGACCATGGCAGAGACCACCGCTCGCCTGACCGCCGTCCCCACGGACGAGGACGCCGCAGGCAAGGAGAACTTCGAGCGCCTCATCGAGGAAGACTCGCGCATTGAGCCCAAGGACTGGATGCCGGCCGACTACCGCAAGTCGCTAACGCGCCAGGTCTCCCAGCACGCGCACTCCGAGATCATCGGCATGCAGCCCGAGGCCAACTGGATCACGCGTGCGCCGTCGCTGAAGCGCAAGGCCATCCTCATGGCCAAGGTCCAGGACGAGGCTGGCCACGGCCTCTACCTCTACTCGGCCGCCGAGACCCTCGGCACGCCCCGCGACGAGCTGAACAACCAGTTGCTCGAAGGCCGCGCCAAGTACTCCTCGATCTTCAACTACCCCGCCCGCACGTGGGCGGACATGGGTGCCATCGGCTGGCTCGTGGACGGCGCCGCCATCTGCAATCAGGTGCCGCTGTGCCGCGCCTCCTACGGCCCGTACGGCCGCGCGATGGTGCGCATCTGCAAGGAGGAGTCCTTCCACCAGCGTCAGGGTTGGGAGATCCTCTACTCCCTGTCCCACGGCACGCCGGAGCAGAAGCAGATGGCCCAAGACGCCGTCGACCGCTTCTACGGCCCGGCCCTGCAGATGTTCGGCCCGCCGGATGCCGACTCCCCGAACTCGCAGCAGTCCATGGCCTGGAAGGTGAAGCGTTTCTCCAACGATGAGCTGCGCCAGCGCTTCGTGGACATGATCGTCCCGCAGGCCGAGGCTCTCGGGCTGACCCTGCCGGACCCGGACCTGAAGTGGAACGAGGAGCGCGGTCACTACGACTACGGCGAGCTGGACTGGGACGAGTTCTTCTCCGTGCTCAAGGGCGGTGGACCCATGAACGTCCAGCGCATGGCCCGCCGCATCGAGGCTCACGAGGACGGCGCCTGGGTTCGCGAGGCCGCTGCCGCCTACGCCGAGCGTCAGGCCGAGGAGAACGCCCGCACCGCCGACACTGCACTGATCGGAGCCTGATCCCATGACCGAGAACACCACCACCTCGAACCAGTGGCCCCTGTGGGAGGTCTTCGTGCGTGCCTCGCGCGGCCTCTCCCACGTGCACGCCGGCTCCCTGCACGCCCCGGATGCCACCATGGCGCTGCGCAACGCGCGCGATCTCTACACCCGCCGCAATGAGGGCACCTCGGTGTGGGTGGTCCCGGCCGAGGCCATCGCCGCGTCCGATCCGGACTCCAAGGGCGGCTTCTTCGAGTCGGCGCAGGGCAAGTCCTACCGCCACGCCACCTACTACCAGCAGTCCGAGGGGGTGCCGCACCTGTGAGCTTCGCGACCAATGACTCCGCCACGAAGCAGTCCGCCGGGGTGGCCATCACCGCGGAGGAGATCGCCGAGTCCGGCGCCACGGCCTCCGAGGAGGTCGCCCGCTACGCGCTGACCCTCGGCGACGACTCGCTGATGCTCGGCCAGCGCCTGTCCTGGTGGATCTCGCGCGCCCCCGAGCTCGAGGAGGACATCGCCCTGGGCAACATCGCCCTGGACCTCGTGGGCCACGCCCGCTTCCTGCTCACCTACGCCGGCACGGCGTGGGGCAAGACCGAGGACCAGCTCGCCTACCTGCGTGATGAGGAGGAGTTCCGCTCCGCCCGCCTCACGGAGGCCGAGAACGGCGACTTCGCGCAGACCATCGCGCGCCAGCTCTACTTCTCCTTCTACGCCTATGAGCTGTACTCGCGGCTCAAGGACTCGCAGGACGCCACCCTGGCCGCCATCGCGGACAAGGCCCTCAAGGAGGTCCTCTACCACCAGGATCACGCCGCCGAGTGGCTGCTGCGCCTGGGCAAGGGCACGGAAGAGTCCGCGCGCCGCATGCAGCTGGGCCTGGACCGCCTGTGGCCCTACCTGGGTGAGCTGTTCTACGACCACGACGCCGTCACCGAGCTGGCCGACGCCGGGATCGCCGTGCTGCCCTCCACCCTGGAGCAGCCGACGCTGGAACGCATCAAGGCGGCCATCGAGGACGCCGAGCTGACCGTCCCGCAGACCCCCTGGGCCCGCGGCGGCGACCGCTCCGGTGAGACCAGCGAATGGCGCGGCTACATCCTCGCCGAGATGCAGGTCCTCGCCCGCCGCTACCCGGATGCCCAGTGGTGATCTGAATGGGCACCGATCACGACGCCGGCTCGCCCGGCTCCGGCACGGCGCTGGACTTGCGTCCCTCTGACGCCGCGGATGCGGCCGTGTGGGATGCGGCGGCCACCGTGCATGACCCGGAGATCCCCGTGCTCTCGATCGCCGACCTCGGAATCCTCCGGGGCGCGCGCGCCGAAGGCGAGCGGGCCGTCGTCGTGATCACCCCCACGTACTCCGGTTGCCCCGCGATGGACACCATCACCGCCGACGTCACCCGCGCGCTGACCCGTGCCGGCTTTGGCGAGGTGGACGTGCAGCTCGTGCTGCAGCCGGCGTGGACCACGGACTGGATGAGCGCGGAGGGCAAGGCGAAGCTGTCTGAGTACGGCATCGCCCCGCCGGCCGCGCGCACCACGGACGGGCCCGTGCGCATCGGTGTCAGCGTGAAGTGTCCGCGCTGCCACAGCCTGAACACGCGGGAGATCACCCGCTTCGGCTCCACCTCCTGCAAGGCGCTCTACACCTGCAACGAGTGCCTGGAACCCTTCGACTACTTCAAGGTGCACTGATGACTGAGACCACTGCCGCTGAGACTCCGGCCGCCGAAGCCGCCCCCGCTCGCAAGCGCCGCGCCACGTTCAACACCCTCGAGGTCACCGAGTTGCGCAAGCTCACCTCGGACTCGGTGGAGGTCACCTTCACCGTCCCTGAGGAGCTCGCCGACGACTACGACTATGTCCCCGGCCAGTACGTGGCCCTGCGCAAGGAGCTGGACGGCCGCGAAGTGCGCCGCTCCTACTCGATCTGCGCGGTCCCGCAGCGCGGCGAGATCCGCGTGGCCGTGAAGAAGGACATCGGCGGCGTGTTCTCCACGTGGGCCAATGAGGAGCTCGAGGTCGGCGAGAAGATCGACGTCATGAACCCGCAAGGCGCGTTCACGTCTCGCTCGCACATGACCTCGCTGAACGACGCCGCCCAGGTGGCCGAGGAGCAGGTGGCTCGCAACAAGAACACGCATCTGGTGGCGTTCGCGGCCGGTTCCGGCATCACGCCGATCATGGCGATCGCCAAGACGGTACTGGCCGCCTCGGACACCTCGCGCTTCGACCTGGTCTACGCCAACCGCTCCGCGATGGACGTGATGTTCGCCGAGGAGCTGGGCGATCTCAAGGACAAGTACCCAGCCCGCTTCACCGTGCACCACGTGCTCTCCCGTGAGCAGCGCGTGTCCCCGCTGCTCTCCGGTCGCATCGACGAGGAGAAGCTGACCACCATCCTGGACCGGCTGATCGACGTGGAGAACACCGATGAGTGGTTCCTCTGCGGCCCGTTCCAGCTGGTGCAGCTGGTCCGCGATTCGCTCGCCGCGCGCGGCGTGGACGAGGATCAGGTGCGCTTCGAGCTGTTCACCACCGGCAAGCCGGACAGCCCCGAGGGCCACTCCGGCCGCGTGGTCAAGGTGGACAAGGACGGCGACAACTACGCGATCGAGTTCAACCTCGACGGGCTCACCGGCACGGTCGAGTCGCCGAAGTCCGCGCATGAGACGCTGCTCAACGCCGCGCTGCGCGTGCGCTCCGACGTCCCCTTCGCGTGCGCCGGTGGCGTGTGCGGCACGTGCCGCGCCAAGGTCACCTCCGGCGAGTACCAGATGGAGGAGAACTACGCCTTGGAGGGTGACGAGGTGGAGGCCGGCTACGTGCTGACCTGCCAGACCCGCCCGACCTCGGACTCCATCACGGTCGACTTCGACTCCTGAGCCGTCCCCGGCGTCCCACCTTCCCTCGGCCCGCCCCCCACCCCGGTGGCCCCCCCCCCCCCCCCCCCGAGACCCACCCCCCCGCTCCGCGTCCCTCCGCCCCCCTCCTCGTTTTGCGTTGACTTGTCGGAGTTATGCGTCCCCCAAACCTCCGAAAAGTCAACACAAAGCGCGGGTGGGGCACGCCCGTCACGCCGCTCCACGCCCCGTCAGCCCAGAAAGAGGCCCCCGCCATGATCGAGCTGAGCATCGCCGACGCCGTCGCCGAGATTCGCCTGAATGCTCCGCAGAAGATGAACTCGCTGGATGAGGCCGCGCTCGCGCAGCTTCACGAGGCATACCAGGAGGCCACGGCGGCCGCGCAGCGCGGTGAGGTCCGCGCGCTCGTGCTGCACGGCGAGGGTCGGGGCTTCTGCGCGGGCCGGGACATCTCCCAGGTCACCCCCGCCGACGACGACGCCACCGCCTTCCTGCGCGACAAGGTCACCCCCGTCCTGCGCGCGATGTCCGCGATCCCGGTGCCGACCTTCGCCGCCGTGCAGGGCGCGTGCCTCGGCATCGGACTGGGCCTCGCCATCGCCACGGACGTGGTCTACGTGGCGGAGAACGCGAAGATCGGCTCCCCGTTCGCCAACCTCGGCGCCACCCTGGACTCGGGCGGCCACTGGCTGTTCACCGAGCGCCTCGGTGCCCACCGGACTCTGGACCTCATCTACACCGCCGAGCTGATCTCCGGCGCCGAGGCCGTCCAGGCAGGCCTGTTCTCGCGCGCCCTGCCCGCCGATGAACTCCTCGACGTCACCCGGGAGAAGGCCACCAAGGTCGCGCAGGGTGCCACGCTCGCCTTCCGCGCCTCCAAGGAGCTGGTGACCCAGATCCGCGACCAGCGCGTGGGCCTGTGGGAGTCCCTCGACGCGGAGAACGTCGCGCAGGGCGCGCTGTGCGAGACGCAGGACTACGCCGAAGGGTTCAAGGCCTTCCAGGAGAAGCGCGCACCCAAGTTCTCCGGCCGGCAGTAACCGGCACCACCGGCGTCACGCCCACGCCGCCACACCCCTGCACGCACGGTGCCAGGGGTCGCGTGACGTGGGACGACGTCGCCCGCGGCGCCATTTGGGCACGGCACGGCAGCCATGGATCTACTGGTGGTCCACGCCGCCGGAGTGCATCCCAGCGACTCCGGTGAGCTCGACACCCCGCTGCCCAGGAGCGTGATCCACCGTGTCTGTCATCGCCACCGTCCCGCCGCGCCACCCGTCGACCGACGCCACCGCCGCCGACTCCCCCGCGGCCCGCACCGACGCACCGACCCCCACCGCCGGTGCGTCCAGTGCCGTCCGCTTCGAACGGGTGGGCCGCACCTTCCCCTCCGACGCCGGCCCCCGCACCGTGCTGCGGGAGATCGACCTGGAGATCGCACCCGGAGAGATCCTCGCGATCCTCGGAGCCTCCGGCTGCGGCAAGTCCACGCTCTTGCGGGCCGCCGCCGGACTGGACCGGGGATTCAGCGGCTCCGTGGTGATCGGGGAGCGCCCCGTGCGCCCCTACGACGAGCGCACCGCGGTCGGGTTCCAGGAGCCGCGGCTGCTTCCCTGGCGCACCATCGAACGCAACGTCGCCCTGGGTCTGCCGCGCGGGACCCCGCGACGCGAAGGCGCCGAGCACGTCGCGCAGCTGTTGGACCTGGTGGGCTTGAGTGCCGCCGCTCAGCGGCGCCCCCGTGAGGTCTCCGGGGGCATGGCGCAGCGCGCGTCGCTGGCCCGAGCGCTGGCGCGTCGCCCCGAGGTCCTGCTCCTGGACGAGCCCTTCGGCGCGCTTGATGCGCTGACCCGGCTCAAGATGCAAGATCTCCTCCTCGACGTCCACGCGGCCACCCAGACCACGGTCCTGCTGGTCACCCACGACGTCGAGGAGGCGGTCCAGCTCGCCGATCGCATTCTGCTGCTCGGCGCAGACCCGGAGCATCCCGAGACTCCCGGCGCGACCATGCGTCAACTGCTCCGCATTCCCGGCGAGCGCCCCCGTGACCGCTCCTCGGCCGAACTGGCCGCGCTGCGCTCGTCCCTGCTCGAGGGACTCGGCGTCGACGCGCACCGCCGTTGACGCACTCGCACCGCACCGCACGCCCCTTCTCGACCATCGCTGCACCATCACTGTTGCACCCTCTGAAAGGCCTCGCCATGTCCATTGTGTTTGCCCAGCCCGCCTCCCGTCGTCTTGTCGCTGCCATCGCCGCCGTCGCCGCCTTGACCCTGAGCGGCTGCGTGGCCGGTGAGAACGACACCGCGAGCGGCGGCGCGGACGGCACCGGGACGGCGTCGGGAACCGACACCCTGACCATCGACTACGCCACCTACAACCCGCTGTCCCTGGTGATCAAGGACCAGGGGTGGCTCGAGTCTGAGCTCGAGGACGACGGCGTCGCGGTGGAGTGGGTGCAGTCGGCCGGTTCCAACCGGGCCAACGAGGCCTTGCGCGCCAACGCCATCGACGTCGGCTCGACCGCCGGCTCCGCCGCGCTGCTGGCTCGCGCCAACGGCTCACCCATCAAGACCATCAGCATCTACTCGCAGCCGGAGTGGGCGGCCCTCGTGGTTCCCGCGGACTCTGACATCACCGAGGTCGCGGATCTCGAAGGCAAGGAGGTGGCGGCCACGCGTGGCACTGATCCTTACTTCTTCCTCATCCAGGCCCTCGAGGAGGCCGGAGTGGACCGCAACGCTGTGACCGTGCAGAACCTGCAGCACGCCGATGGCCGCAGTGCCCTCGAAAACGGCTCCGTGGATGCCTGGGCCGGCCTCGACCCGATCATGGCGGGTGCCGAGCAAGCCGGCGCGGTGCTCTTCTACCGCAATGTCGACTTCAACACCTACGGCTTCTTGAACGCCACCGAGGACTTCCTCGAGTCCTCCCCGGAGGTGGCCCAGACCGTCGTCGATGTCTACGAGCAGGCCCGTGCGTGGGCGCTGGAGAATCCCGAGGAGACCGCCGAGATTCTCGCGGAGGTGGCGGGCCTGGACGGCGAGGTGGCGCGTGTCGTGATCGAGGAGCGTTCCAATCTCGATGTTGATCCGGTGCCGGGTGCGGCGCAGCGCGATGTGCTGGCCACCGTCGGGCCGATCTTCGTGGAGACCGGCGATGTCCGCAGCCAGGAGGACGTGGACGCCGCCCTCGATTCGCTCCTGGAGCCGCAGTACGCCGAGGAGGCCACCCGATGAGCGCGAACGCAACCGCCCGGACCGCACCCCAAGCCCCCACCACGCACCGCGTGCAGGTGCACACCCCGGTGCTCGATCGTCCGGGCGTGAAGCTCGCCGCCGGACTCGCCGTGCCCGTGGTCCTGGTGGCCCTGTGGTGGGCGGTGACCGAGGCGGGTCTGCTCTCGCCCGTGCAGTTGCCCTCGCCCGTGGCGGTCGTGGAGGCGGGCCAGGATCTGCTGGCTCGCGGCGAGTTGGGCCATCACATCGCGATCTCGGCCCAGCGCGTCCTGCTCGGCTTCGCCATCGGGGCCGCGCTCGGGTTGGCGCTCGGCTCGCTGCTGGGCCTGTCGCGCTGGGCCGACGCCCTGCTGGGTCCCCTCACGGGTGCGTTGCGCGCCGTCCCGTCGCTGGCCTGGGTGCCGCTGCTGATCCTGTGGTTGAAGATCGGCGAAGACTCGAAGATCACGCTGATCGCCATCGGCGCCTTCTTCCCCGTCTTCACCACCGTGAGCGCGGCCTTGCGCCATGTGGACCGTCGACTGGTCGAGGCGGGACGAGCCTTCGGGTTCACGGGTCTGCGTCTGCTGCGCACGGTGCAGCTTCCGGCCGTGGTGCCGGCCGTGTTCTCTGGACTGCGCCTGGCCCTCGCTCAGGCGTGGCTCTTCCTGGTGGCCGCGGAGTTGATCGCCTCGTCCATGGGGCTGGGATTCCTGCTCACGGACTCGCAGAACAACGGGAGGACGGATCGGCTGATCCTCGCGATCGTGCTCCTCGCAGTGCTCGGCAAAATCTCGGATGCGGTGCTGGGTCTCGCCGAGCGGTGGGCGGTGCGTCGCTGGGCCTGACCCGCGACGACGCCCCCGCCCACCCCGCCATGCTCACGATGCGGACGCCCCGGCGAAAAAGTGTGTGACAGGCCACACTCCGTCGTATACGATCAACTCACTGAGATTTTCTGACCGACCGGTCAGTCAGATGAACATCTGGATCGCACCACCGTCTCTACGGCTGCATCACTGGCTCAGAGGCCCCACCGGGGCTGGCTCATCCGCACCATCGTCTTCCTGGAGAGAACATGAGCACATCGCACACCACCGCGCCGGGCGGCACTCGCTCCGCAGCGCGTACCCGTGAGGAGCGCAAGGTTCTTGCGGGCACCCTCGTGGGCACCACCATCGAGTGGTATGACTTCTTCATCTTCGCCCAGGCCGCCGCGCTGGTCTTCGCCACTCTGTACTTCGCCCCCATGGGTGAGACCGGTGCGCAGATCGCCTCGTGGGTGACTCTCGGCATCTCGTTCCTGGTTCGTCCGCTGGGCGCCGTCGTCGCCGGTCACGTGGGTGACAAGTTCGGTCGCAAGATCGTCCTGGTGATCACCCTGATCGGCATGGGCGCGGCCACCGTGCTTATCGGCCTGCTGCCGACCTATGACCAGATCGGCGTCCTGGCCCCCATCCTCCTGGTGATCCTGCGCCTCGTGCAGGGCTTCTCCGCCGGCGGCGAGTGGGGCGGAGCCGCCCTGATGGCCGTGGAGCACGCTCCGCGTGGCCGCCGCGGCTTCTTCGGCTCGTTCCCGCAGGTCGGCGTGCCGCTGGGCATGATCCTGGCCACCGGCATGCTGTTCGCGGTGTCCTCGCTGACCACCGAAGAGCAGTTCATGTCTTGGGGCTGGCGCATTCCGTTCCTGCTCTCCCTGGTGCTGATCCTGGTGGGTCACTTCATCCGCAAGGCCTGCGAGGAGTCGCCGGTCTTCAAGGAGATGCAGCAGCTGAAGAAGGAGGAGTCCGCTCCGCTGAGCGACCTCTTCAAGGGCCACTCCAAGTACGTGTTCCTGGCAGCCTTCATCTTCGCCGCGAACAACGCGGTCGGCTACCTGGTCATCGCCTGGTTCGCCCGCTACGGCGTCAGCCTCGGCATGCCCCGCACGGACACCCTGATCGCCGCGCTGATCGGCGGCGTCGGCTGGTTCATCTTCACCATGTTCGGCGGCTGGATCTCGGACCGGATCGGCCGTGTGCTGACGTTCCAGATCGGCTACGCGATCATCATCCTCTGGTCGTTCCCGATGTGGCAGCTCATGAACACCGCGTCCCTGCCGCTGTTCGCCCTGGCCATCTTTATCCTCACCGTCGGCCTGGGCCCCTCCTATGGCCCGCAGTCGGCGATGTACGCCGAGATGTTCCCCGCGAAGATCCGCTTCTCCGGCGTGTCCATCGGCTACGCGATCGGCGCCATCATCGGCGGTGCGTTCGCCCCGCTGATCGCCGATGCGCTGATGCAGTCCGGCGGCTACCTCTACGTGGCCGGCTACATGGCCGCCATCTCGATCGTCTCGCTGATCGCCGTGTCCATGGTTCCGAAGAACCTGCAGGACCGCGATCTCCACGACTCCGTGGACGAGACCGCCGGCGATCCCCTCGAGGCCGCCAAGGCGGGCCGCCTCTGATCGGTGCTGACTGCCCCGTGAGTCGGCACTGACCATCACGACGCCGGGCCCCACCTTCCGCACGGGAGGTGGGGCCCGGCGTCGTCGTGGGGACGAGGCGCTCAGGCGCCCAGCGCCTCGGCCCAGAGGTGCACGGCGGCGTAGGCCCGGTACGGTGCCCGTCCCGACGACGGCGCCCACCACGGGGCCGTGTCCGCTCCGGCGGCGTACCCGGATGCCGACGTAGCCCAGGGTCCAGGGGCCGACGCCGTAGACCGGGCGGAGCACCTCGTCGGCGGGCAGCTGTGGCGTGTCGCTTTCGTCGGACTCCCCCACCTCCACCCACCACCGCGCGGCGGCCTGCACGGATGGGCTCCAGGTCCGTGTCCAGGCCGAACCAGTCGCGGACGCGCGGCGGGGCTCACCGCCGCTCGCAGCCCCAGCGCCCGCCGCTGCCCCGCCTTACGCGCTGATCACCCGCGGCAGGCCCATGTGCTTGAGGCCCTCGACGCCGAACTCGAGCCCCACGCCGGACTCCTTGATGCCGCCGAAGGGCATGCGCGGGTCGATGGCGCCGTGCTTGTTGATCCACACGGTGCCGGCCTCCAAGCGCAACGCCACCTCGCGGGCGCGCTCCGCATCCGGGCTCCATACGGAGGCACCCAGGCCCACATCCAGCCCGTTGGCCCACTCGATGGCCTGCTCCAGATCGGTGTAGCGGATGATCGGCAGCGCGGGGCCGAACTGTTCCTCGGCCACGAGCGGGTTGTCGTTGTCGATGTCGGTGACGATCGTCGTCGGGTAGAAGTGCCCGGGGGCGGTCTCGTCCGGGTCGCCGCCGGTGCGGATGGTCGCGCCACCGTCGCGGGCAGCGTCCACCAGCCGCGCCACCACGTCGAACTGCGCGCGGTTCTGCAGCGGGCCGAGCACGTTCTGCTCCTGCGTGCCCACACCCATCGGCATGGCCTCGGCGAGCTTGACGAGCTCCTCGGACACCGCGTCATACAGCGCGTCCGGCACGTAGAGGCGCTTGAGCGCAGCACAGGTCTGGCCGGTGTTGATGAACGCGCCCCAGAACAGGCCCTCGGCGATGGCGGCGGGGTCGGCGTCGTCGAGCACGATGCCGGCGTCATTGCCGCCGAGCTCCAGCGTGAGGCGCTTCAGATCCGCGGCACCGGAGCGCATGATCGCCTTGCCGGTCTCGGTGGAGCCGGTGAAGGTGATCTTGTCGATGCCCTCGTGGCTGGTCAGCGCCTTGCCGATCTCGCCGTCGCCGGGCACCACCTGCAGCACGCCCGCGGGCAGCACCTGGTTCATCACATGCGCCAGGCCCAGCACGGACAGCGGCGTGTACTCGGAGGGCTTGAGCACAATCGTGTTGCCCATGCGCAGCGCCGGCGCGATCTGCCAGATGGAGATCATCATGGGCCAGTTCCAGGGGCCAATACCTGCGACGACGCCGATCGGCATGTAGTGCAGCTCGGCGCGGCCGGACTCATCGTCGATGAGCACCTCCGGCTCGAGCGGGGTGGCGGCAGTGGCGCGGGTCCAGGCGATGCAGCCGCCGACCTCGAACGCGGCGTTGGGGCCGTTGGTGATCGGCTTGCCCTGCTCGCGGGAGAGCAGCTCGGCCAGGGCGGCGGCATTGGCCTCGATGGCATCGGCGGCCTGGTTGAGGTAATCAGAGCGCTGCTCGTGGCTGAGCTTCGCCCAGTCGGCCTGCGCGGTCCGCGCCGTCTCGACGGCGGCGTCCAGCTCCGCCGTGCTGGCCTGCGGGGCGTGCCCCACGGTCTCGCCGGTGGCGGGGTCGAGGATCTCGACGCCCTCCCCGGCCGGGGCGGTGATCGCCTCGAGCAGTTCGGCGTAGGTGAGGGTGGTGGTGACAGTCATGAGTGGTCCTTTCGGGAGAGGAATAGGGGCGAAGCGTTCAGTCCAGTTCACCGCCAGCGGCGATGCGTGCATAGGCCTGCGGGTCCGCCGAGCGCTTCCAGAGCGCCCACGCGGTGCCCAGGGCGCCGGGAGCGACGACGATCAGCGGCAACAGCCAGGCGAGGAGGGAGCCGTCCTCGCCGATGAGGACCTCGAAGTTGAGGATGACCAGGATGAAGAGCACCACCAGGCCGGCGGCGGCCAGGCCCGGGGCGATCAGCCGGGTGAAGACCGAGTACTCGCCGCGGAAGCGGCGCAGGTAGCCGAGCACGGCCAGCGAGGTCAGCGCCATGAGCAGCACGAGGCCGAAGGCGCCCATGTTGGTGAACCACGTGAAGAGGGTGACCACGGGGAACAGAGGGTCTTGCGAGCCAGCGCCGGCGGCGGCGAAGATCAGCAGCACCGCGAGGCTCAGGACGGTCTGGGTGAGCGAGCCGGCGATGGGGGCGCCAGTGCGGGCGGAGGTGCGGGCGAGGGCTTCGGGGAGGATGCGCTCGCGGCCGAGGGAGAAGACGTAGCGGGCCACGATGTTGTGGAAGGCGAGCATCGCGGCGATGAGGCTGGTGAGGAAGAGGAGGTTGGCCAGGTCCACCCACCAGCCAGCGGCGTGCTCGGCGAAGAACACGAACATCAGGTCGGGGCCGTACTCCTGGGTGCGCTCGATGATCTGGTTGGGACCCTCGGAGATCACCACCACCCACGCGGAGAAGGCGTAGAACGCGGCGATCAAGCAGATGGCGATCACGGTGGCACGCCCGGCGGTGGTCTTGGGGTCCTTGACCTCCTCGTTGTAGATGGCGCCGGACTCGAAGCCCATGAACGCGGCGATCGAGAACACGAGCACCGCGCCGAGGCCGGCGGTGAAGAGCTGCTCGGGTAGCAGGCTGTCCGCGGTGACGCCCTCCGGCGCCACGGACAGGCCCATGACGTTGAAGATGATGACGACGACGAACTCGAGCGCCACGATCACGCCGATCACCTTGGCGTTGAGGTCGATCCGGTTCACGCCCAGGATCCCGACGACGGCCCAGCCCAGCAGCGCGCACACCCACCAGGCGATCTGGATGCCGGCGAGGCCGTCCAGGAGGGAGGAGAGCACGAAGCCGAACATGCCGGCGATGCCGACCTGCATGCAGTTGTACGCGACGAGGGCGACGAGCGAGGCGCCCACGCCGGCGGGTTTGCCCAGACCCTTGGCGATGTAGGCGAAGAACGCGCCGGCGTTGTGCACGTGCCGGGACATCGCGGCGTAACCGACCGAGAAGAGCAGCAGGAGGATGCCGAGCACCACGAAGGACAGGGGCACACCGAGCGAGCCGGTGACCGCGAGATTGGAGGGCACTCCCCCGGCGACCACGGTCAGCGGGGCCGAGGCCGCGATGATCATGAACACCAGGGAGGCGACGCCGAGGCGTCGGGCGGCGAGGCGTTCTTGCACGGGGGCGGACGGCCCGGGCGGGGTGGGGGCGGTGGTGCTGCTCATCCGGGCTCCTGGTGTGCTGGCTGGTGCGCTTGCTGGTGCGCGTGCGGTGCGGTCAGATTCAGCGTGGCCGATGCGGGCGCGGGTGGCGTGACCGGGCGGGCACGGGTGTTGACCGTGCGTGCAGGAGGTGGCGGGGTGGGGTGGTGAGTGGGCTCGTGCCGGGCGGACAAGTGGCGATCAGGCGGCGGCGCGGCCGGCGTCGCGGAAGCGACCCGGCGAGATCCCGTACTGCGCGCGGAAGACGCGGGAGAAGTGGGCCGGGTCCGTGAACCCCCACCGAGCCCCGACGACGGCGACCGGCCGGTGCGTCAGGCCCGGATCGGCGAGCTCGTCGCGGCAGCGTTCGAGGCGGCGGGATCGGATGTGGGCGGCCACGGTGGTGCCGGTGCCCTCGAACAAGGCGTGGAGGCCGCGCACGGAGATGTAGTGGGCCGCGGCGATGCTGGCGGGGCTGAGCTCGGGGTCGTCGAGGTGGGCGTCGATGTGCGCCAGGACGCGGGCGCGGAGCTCGTCGCGGGAGGAGAGGGTGGGAGGGACGATCGGTCCCGTGGCGGCGGTGGCGGCGGCCAGCGCGGTGGCGGGCGATGCGTGGGCCGGGGTGACGTCGAGGATCTCGGCCACGAGGGTGCCGAGCAGATCCACCACGTTGCCCGCGAGCCGAGCGCCGACGGCGACGGGCAGTTGCGGGGCGACGTCGGCGGCGTGGCGCAGGAACTCGGTGACGGCGGCCCCGAGGTGGTGGTCGTCGTCGAGGGCGGTGGCGGTGAGCTGGGCGGCGTCGTCGGGGGTAACGCCGAGGGAGAGGTGCGGGAACATCAGGACGTGGGAGGTGAAGTCCCGGTCGAAGCTGAGCGTGTAGGGGCGCGAGGTGTCGTAGAGGGCGAGGCGGCCGGGGCGCAGGTGGACTTCGCGGCCGTCCTGGAGGAGGACGCCGGTGCCGGAGAGCTGCAGGCTGAGCTTGAAGAGGCCTCCCCCGCCGCGCTGGGTCAGACGTGGGGTGCGTTCGACCGTGTGGGCGGTGGCGCGGACGGTGGAGAGGCCGATGCCGCCGATGCTCACGTGATCGACGCTGCCGCGGAACGGAGCGCGCTGGGAGGCGGCGGTGTCCACCTCGAGGGGCACGAAGGAGCCCGAGACGATGTCTGCCCACGCGTCGATGTTCGTGGCGGTGCTGCACTGCTGCACGGGGCCGCGCCTTCCCGTCCGGGCGCGGTTGGCACGCTCGGACTGCCGTGGGTCAGGCGTAGCGTCGGCGACCCCGTCTGCGTGCGCGGCGGAGCGTGACCCGGGTCACTTGTTCTCCGAGTGTAGAGGATGGGGTGCGGGTGGGGTAGGGGGGTGATCGGTCGCCGCTCTTCCGAGTGCCCCCCACCGGCAATCATGTGCGCGTGCGGTAGAGCCGCGACATCACCAGCGCCCACAGGCGTTGGCCCTGCGGCCCGCTCATATTGAACTGCGCGACGTCGGAGTTGCCCGGGATGGTCGTAGCGCCACCGTTGCTCTAGGGCGCGAACATTCACAGTGGTTTCTCGCGGCTCCCTGCGCGGAAGCCCAGGCATGACCCTCACTGTCAAAGGCCCAGAGGGACCAGTTTTCGCCGACTGGACCTTTCGCCGGGACGAGCCCCGCGCTACGGCGGGCTTCGCGTGCACCCAATGAACGGCAACACCGCGCGGCCTGTTACCTCCCCAGTCACGAGCGCGCACACTACGGTTCGGCGTACTCCATGGACTCCGGTGCGCCCTCGAACTTGGTGACAGAGGCGTCGCCGATCTCGGAGCCGGCGCCGACCACCTCGGACAGCACGCCGTCGGGCAGGCCGGCCTCCTCGACGATCCGCACGATCCGGGTGCCGCCGGTGACGAGGGTGTCCGAGGCTGGCTTGATGACCGCGGGGTGCCGGGGGCGAGGGCGGGCGCCACGGAGCGCTGGAGAGCTGCAGCAGGACGTTCCACGGGGCGATCACCCCGACGACGCCGACCGGCTTCCGGTAGACGCGCGTCTCGCGGTCCGAGGTGTTGGAGGGGTGGATGGAGCCGTGCACGCGGGAGCGGAACGACGCGGCCTCCGGGTGATGCCTGCGGCGCGGGAGACCTTGATGGTCGCCTTGAGCACGGTGGAGCCGGACTCCTTCACGAGCCAGTCGACGATCTCCTTGCGGCGTTCCTCCAGCAACTCGGCGGCGCAGCGCAACTACAGAGGCCCGCTGGACCTGGACGACGGTGGTCCCTTACTTCTACGCCTCGGCGGCAGACCGGGAGGCCTCGTCCAGGTCTGCCTCGAAGGCGACGGCGTCGTCATAGGGGCTGGTGTCCTGCTTGGCGGTGCCGCTGGTGCCGTCGCGCGAGGTGCCCGCGATGAACTGATTGTCCACGTCGTTGCCGTGGAAGGTGCTGCGGTGTGCCTGGTGGGAGGGTATGGGCATGCTCCTTGTTGGTGCGGGGACGAGTGCGGTGCGTGTTCTCCAGTCCACACGGGACGGGGCAGAACGGGCAGGGTCGGCCTCCGTGGGGCGGTACCAGGATGGCTCAGGGTCGTGGGGGTCGCTTGGACTTCACGACGTCGACGATCGTCTCCGCCACGGCGAGCGAGTCCTCGTGCTCCCAGAATCGGAGCACGGTCCAGCCTCGTTCGGTGAGGATCTGCGTGGTCTCGGCGTCGCGTTCACGATTCCGGACGACCTTGCCGGACCAGTAGCCGTCGTTGGCCCGCGGGCGGGAGTAGTGCTCGGGGAAGCCGTGCCAGAAGCACCCGTCAATGAAGACGGCGACGCGCGTGGAGCGGAACAGGAGGTCGGCCGTGCGGCTGAGGTCCTTCTCCGGCTTGGCGCTGTCCCGATACCGGAGTCCTGACGCGTAGACCAGCCGACGGACGCGGAGCTCGGGCTTGGTGTCGCGAGAGCGATTTCCCAGCATCGTTGCGCGCGCACCCGGAGAAGACGCCCAGGAGCGGATCATGGTGCCGAGCCTAGTTTGCAAGGTTCACTCTCTGCGAAGCTGCCTTTGCGGCTCAGGGCTGCTAATCTCAGGTGACTCATCAAACCCCGAGGCCGTTCCGTCGCTGTCGCCGTCCAGGCGGTGTTACCGTTTCCGGCCCGGCTGGTCAGATGGAGCCAACTGCACAGAAAGGAGCCTCCTCTTGGTCAAGTCACATCAGCTCCAGCCTGACCTCTTCACCTCCGACGTTCCCGTGGTCGAGCAGGGCGACCCGACACGGACGACCTTCCGCCTGGGCGAGCTCTTCTCTGGCCCCGGTGGCATCGGCAAGGCCGCCCAGTTGGCATCCGTGCCGGGCTCAGACCTGAAGATCGAGCACCAGTGGGCCAATGACTACGATGAGAACACGTGCCGTACCTACGCGCGCAACGTCGCCGGCGATCCTGAGCACCCTTCCGTCGTCTGCGGTGACATCCGAACGCTCGACTACCAGCGGCTGGCAGACCTGGGTCCCATCGACGGGCTCGCATTCGGATTCCCGTGCAACGACTTCTCGGCCGTCGGTGAACGACTCGGATTCGACGGAGAGTTCGGGCCGCTCTACACGTACGGCATCAAGGCACTGCGGGCGTTTCGTCCTGTGTGGTTCGTGGCTGAGAACGTGGGGGGCCTCACTTCGTCGCGCCAGTCTGACGCCTTCAAGCAGATCCTCTCGGACATGCGAGCCGCTGGCTACAAGATCACGCCGCATCTCTACAAGTTCGAGCAGTACGGGGTGCCCCAGGCTCGCCACCGCGTCATCATCGTCGGTGTTCGCGACGACGTCGATGTCACCTACCGCGTCCCTGACCCGGCCCAGTGGGCCAATGCCGATGTCTCCTCACGGACGGCTCTGACGAAGCCCCCGATCGACGCCTCCATGGCGAACAATGAGCTCACTCGCCAGTCCGCCACAGTCGTGAGGCGGCTGGAGCACATCCCCGCCGGGAGGTCTGCCTTCAACTCCGATCTGCCGGAGGAGTTGCAGATCAAGACCGCCACCAAGATTTCGCAGATCTACCGACGACTCCATCCGGACAAGCCCTCCTACACCGTGACCGGCTCAGGTGGCGGCGGAACCCACGTGTACCACTGGTCTGAACCTCGCGCTCTGACGAACCGGGAACGGGCGCGGCTGCAGACATTCCCGGACGACTTCGTCTTCGAAGGCCCCAAGGAGTCGGTCCGTCGACAGATCGGCATGGCGGTTCCTGTGGAGGGGGCCCGAGTCATCTTTGAGGCGCTCCTCAAGAGCTTCAGCGGCATCGAGTATCCGTGGGTTGCATCGACTTACGCCAGCGACAGCTGAGCTGGCGGAGGCCGGAGCCGCGCTCATGCTCGAGAGCCACCTACAAGGCGGCTGATGTCATCTACCGTGATCTCACGCCCGCTGCCCCACAAGTCCACCAGGTCCTCATGGGTCAAGGCGCTGTCCGGATACTTGCGAATGAGATGCTTCCAGGCCTGGATGGCGATGCCTGAGCCGGAAGTACCCGCTCGCTTCTCGACGATGGCAAGCTTGGCGTTGAAGGAGCGGGAGAATCCCCCCGCGATGTACATGAAGAACCGCATCTCCTTTTCATGCACACCATCCGCGTATGCCGGCACGTAGTTCGTGATCATGCGCAGCTGGTGATCCTGGGGAAGGTCATATGCTGCGTACGCCTTCGTATCGATGATGCCGCCCCAGTCGCTGGACCACACCTCGACGTCCGGGACAGTGCCCCCCTGCCCGACATGTTGCGCCTCGAGGCCAAACACCTTGGTCAGCACCTCACGTGTGGCCTTCTCAAAGTTGATCGCTTCGTCATTTCCTGAGAAGGCCATCTGCTCGTAGCGATCGAGGAAGCTGTCCAATCCGTGTTCAGGGTCGCCCAACAGCCCGGTCAATGCGCGCTCGACCACATCTGCTGAAAGCCCGGTGTGCTGCACGACCGCGTCCACAACATCGGGAGTCACCCGCGTGACGAGCTCCGTTGCGTAGAGGTGGCTCAGCGCGGCCGAAACCAGGCCCGCAGTACGGACGTGCTCCGACACTCGCCGCAACTCCCCGATGGCCCTGTTGTCTCGCACCTTTCCCACCTTGACGCCATATGTGCGCTGGAACGCCTTCTCTACCTTGGCGCGGAGGTTGGGGTCCTGCAGGCCAGCCAGAGCGGTGATGAGCGGCTTGCGTCCCCATTCGTCGACCGCTTCATCGATCTGATCAAGCATCTCCATATTCAGCGCGGTCACAGTCCGGGCTCCCGAGCCGTACGTGGCGCCGGACACCGGGACGGCTAAGCCGGTGAATCGAAGCCACTGGATTGCAGTATTGGCGATATCCTTCAACGACGAGCCGATCAGCTCCTCAGCGGACTTTACGGCACGCGAAGCGGGCGGTCGCATGCGGTCGGCGAAGTCCTCAGACAGTGCCTTCGTTCCGCGTGATCGATAGTCGAGAATTGCCTCAACAATCCGTGCAACTTCGCTGTCTGAATGGCTCGTCGCCTCGCCCAGGACACACGCGGCGATCTCCTTGTCCTCCAAGTACCCACCCAACTGCGGGCTACGGAGGAGCTTGAGGAGGAAGACGAACGGACGGAGGCGAAACTTCTCGTCCATTCCGACGCCCATCGAGTAGGGGGACGGGAACTGGTGGCTCAAGACCTGCTTGCGAAGGACCGGCAGGGCGTCCTCTTGATCTACGAGCGCCTGGCCCGCCAGGGTCAGGTGCACTTCCTCCGGCTCCCCCGGCGCAGGCACGTGCACGAAGTAGAGGCCCAGGGAGTAGAGGAGGGCGGCGTGAGTGCGCCCGCCGCCTCCCCCGCGCCCGTAGGCGCGTTCCGTGTAGTCACCCGCTCGCTTCAGATCCATCGCCACGAGCTGGTCCTCGAACGCCCTTTGAATCGGCACGTTGCCCCTCCACTGCAGTCCGCCGGCTACGCCGGCAAAGGCAGCGAGACTCTTGGGCACACGGATCAACTTGCGGTGCGGGCGAGTGAAGAACCAGTACGGGAGTTCAGCCATGGAACCAGTTGCTCCTTTTCGGGCTTTCAACGTGGGTTCAGTATGCGCCAGGGTCGACGAGAGCCTCCTGCGCAAGCCGCTCGAGCGCCGCGAGGACGACTTTCGCCTGCGCCTCGGACGGCACTGGGATGGAGCGACGCGCAATCTTTGCCATGATGTCCGACTCACGCTCCGTGAGCTTGCCGGCGCCCTCTCCAGAGGAGACTGCCTGAAGCAGAAATCCTGCGTCGATGCCGATCACCCGTTCGACGTTCTTCATCCCGGTGTCGAACCGTTGGGTCAACTTTGCTTCAGACTGCGCCGACCTCCAGGCTGACTCATCGACGAGCTCGCTGGCCAGGGACTGAGGCAGTTTCACGGGCAGAGCACGCACGCGTTCCCAACACTGTGCCTGCTTGGCCCACTGCGTCACATTTGCCTGTGGCCTGTCCGAGGCCGTGAGGACGCCCAAGACCTCAGGAGCGATCGACAGGACAGCGGCCACAGCCCCCGCACCCGCCGCCTGGTTCTTCCATAGCCGTTCGAAGTCGAGACGTCGCCCGGGGAACCGCTGCTCCAACTCGTACGACAGCTTCGAAACGGAGTAGGCGACGATGTTCGCAAGGTAGCCCCGACGCTCTTGGTACCAGGGCTCCGCGGAGATGGCAGCCCTTGCGTCTCCGAAGAGCAGTGCCTTCCCCACTCCCTCGCGGAAATACTGCTCGTTGACGGCCGAACGTGACTCTTCCCACAGCCGATCCGCCTCGACGGCGAAGGCCAGGAAGTTTGCCTGTGCGCCCTTGCTCGCGATGTGAGGCTTCTGGGCCCACGTCATCTGGTACTTGGCCCAGTCGGTCTTCACGATGCGTTGACGCTTGGGGAACTTCAGGTCCCACTCCCGTTGACGCGCAGGCGTTTGGAGCGCGCGACGCTCGTTCTCCCACTGCCCCCGAGCTCGCTCGTAGAACCACCCGGACCTGTACTGGTTGCCGCCCTGGGCAGGCGGCATGACCCGCTTCGAGATCCGCTCGAGCATCTGGTGGTACTCGCTGTTGGCGAAGAAGTCAGCTTCATTGACCTTGTTCTGGCTGTTCGCGAATCGGGAGATGTTCGGGACCAGCTCCCGCGCATCCTCAGGCTCGACCATCACGAGCTTTATCTGCACAACAACACCGCTCAGGTCAGCCTCTGGATTTCGCCGGAGGAAGTAGGCCAGGGACGACGTGGTCTGCCCGCCGTTCACGATTTGCCAGTCTTCGATGGACGCGATGTGGATGATGGCACCGTCATCGTCGAAGACCCGCATGCCGGTCGCAGTGGTGGTGAGGCCGTTGTTGTAGGCGAGGAAGCGTGATGCCTCGTACTTGAGCGTCGACTGGATGCCCTTGTTGATCTTCCCTGCCGTGCCGAGGTAGGTGCGCACGTTGGACTCCAGCAGGCGACTGCCATACCGACGGAAAATCTCCGCGAGAATGTCCCCGCGGAGCACCGCGAGGTAGGTGAACATGCCCGAACCCTCCTCTTCGGAGCCGACCAGGGCCGCGAGGCCGTCAGGCAGCCATTCCGTGAAGTCGATGGCGATCGGCTCGCGCCCCGAGCTGCTGGCGGCGGCGTCGGCCAGGCGCTGGACATCCCAGATCGCGTAGGAGACGTCTCGACCGCTGAGCTCGTCCGCATCGATGTTCTTGATCCGGTTGCTCATCGTGCCGTCGGTGAAGAGCACCATCCGCACAGATGCGCACCGATTGAACCCGCGGACCAAGTCCTCTGCAGCTTCCACTTCGGGTGAGGAGAAGTCCAGGTTCTCCTGGAGCCATCCATTGAGCGAGTGCTCCAGGAAAGCGCGTCCCGAATCGAAGACCTTCCGCGCATCCGACATGGTGAGCGTCTCAGAGGCACCCCCGAAGTGGCGCCCCACAATGACGATCAGCGAGTCGTCCGCATCGTCGTATCCGTGGCCGAGGACCTCCAGACCCTTTCCTCGTTGCCCCTGGGCGCTGAGGGGCATGATGGTGAGGTCCCGCAACTCATCGCTCTCCTCGAGACGCTCCGCGAAGACCGCAGCGAATGCTTCGAGGTCGAAGAGCCCCTCACCCGCTGCTCTGTGGGCGATGGCGTCCTGGAGATCGTCCGAATAGACGCGTCTCTGGCCTGTCAATTTGCCCCCTCGTCATCCCTAAGATCGTCCGACGGCTCCTCTTCCGCAATCTGGAAGCTTTCGAGTGCACTGAGGCCAATCACGAAGCTGACACCAGACACCCCCGGCGGAACGGAACTCCGAGAAATACGCGGAAAGCCGTCCGCCACGACGTATTCCATCGGGCGCCGGCAAGCGAACCAGCTTTCGCGGCTGACCTCGTCATCGGGCTGGAGCCCATACGCCTCGAGGCCGACTTCCAGCACTGCCGAATCTGCACCTGCGGCCGAGAGTTGCGCCACGATTTTATCGAGAATTCCGGCCAGGCTCTCGGCGCCGTCCATCCCTTCAACGGCCTTCTCCATTCGCACGACGCAGAGCGCCAGGTCGAGCCCGTTGGGCTCGAGCTGATCCGGACTCGAGATCCGAACGCCCCCCGAGTTGTAGGGAGCAGACTTGACTTCGAACGCGCGCCCGTCCGGAAGGACAAAGTCCTTGTTCTCCTTGAACGGACCCTTCCAGCCCGACAGCACGGAAGCTGGGTCGAACCCGCGGTCGATCAGCCATCGCATCACCACGAGTTCCGCAACGAGACCTTTGAGTGCCTCGGGGCTCAGGCCACGGTCCGACTCCATGTACTTCCGGAAGGCGTTGTACGCATCCGCCAGTTCTCTGAGCGCCCCGCGCTCGTCCGTCGCATGTGCGGTGCGGTCGACGGCAAACCGCACAAATGACAGGAAGATTGTGTCCAGTGCGGGATTGCGGGAGATGAACGCGATCTCTGGTTCATCACCCAGCTGGCTCTCGGCGTCCACTTCGATCCCTCGAGTGGACACGAGACCCGGAAGCGTGATGCTGTCTGGCACAAGAACCCGCAGGATCAGCCGACCGTCGCGGTCATGGGCAAAGAGGCGCAGTTGTGGATGTTCGATGCCGAGGATTCGACCGGCGTGGCTCTGGCGGCTCTCGACCAGTCGTGCGAATTGGCGTTCCGGCGTCATGTTCGTCGAGTTCACTTCTCAGTCCTCTTCCATCAAGTCGTCATCGACTTCGGCGTACATCAGCTGCTGGTACACCGTGTTCGCCATGAAGCGGGTGACCCTCGCCGACGAGAACCGCCGCTCGTCGTCTTCCGGCAGCCGGGGGAAGGCCACCAAGGCCGCCGTGAGGGGCCCCTCCAGCACCCTCTTGTCTTTCTCGGTGAGTTGCCGCCCCGGTCGTTCCTTGGGCTCTGGGGCCGAGAGTGTGTAGACGAGGAGCACGGGGCGTTCCAGCCCCTCGCGGGCCACGAATGTCTCCGTCAGGCTGCCTGGACGCTCTGGGGACGTGGCCTCTCTGAAAGCGTCATAGGCCTCTTGGACTCGGTTCCGTGCATCGGGCGGGAGAACTCCAAGGAGATCGTCGCCCGAAGCAAGCCTTCGGTTGCCGAGTCGGAGCGAACCTGACTCGATGATCTCGGTGGCGTTGCGCTTCGACATCGCGATCTCGACCCCGTTCGAGCCCGGAAGGGAGGTCTTCTTCCCCGCGCCGTTCACGAACTTGACGTCCCAGAAATCGCCATTGACCGCGTCGCCCAGAGCGTTGTAGATCTGCGACGTCTTTCCGTCCGCCGACGGCCCCATCCACGGATCTTCGTCTGCGGCCTTGAACTCGGCGAAGAAGTCCTCGATAAGCGAGGACGGCACTGCCCGCCAGACGAAATCGCCCTCTGCGTTGCCGGCGCCTTCCGTGAGGCGGTTGAACAACGTCCCTGCCGCGGCAAGGTTGGCAGCACGTCGTTCGGCCTGCGAGGGCAGGACTGTGGATGCGAAGAGCGCGCCATGGATGCTGACGTCCCCGTGCACCACTTCACCGTGCTTGGACTTGTTGGCGGCCGTGATGCGGAATGCCTCCGGATGAAGCTTGATACGCAGGCCGAAGTCAGCGGGAGTGAGCTTCAGCCTCTTGAGCTCGGCAAGAGAGGCGCGAAGGTCGGCGGAGACCTCAGCGGTGAACGCGAAGAGCTCGACGACGTCCTCGTCGATCCAGACGCGGACGAGATCGTCGTACTTGGGTCGGTAGCCGAACCAGCGTCCCATCTGCAGAAGCGTGTCGGCGGCTCCGGCCTTCCGAACAAAGTAGCTGACCTGCAGGCCCTCAAGCGTCAGACCTCGGGCGAGGACGTTTCCACCGACCTGGATCACTGGCCGGCTCATGAACTCTTCCCGCTCATCGCGAGATAGGCTGTTGATGTGCTTCTCGATGTCCTTGGTCGTCTTGGCGTTGACCAGAGCAGTGCGCATGCCTTCTGCCACCTCCACAAGGGGTGAGCGGAGGGCCTCCCAATTGAGGTCCACGCTCGGGTAGGTCCGGGCAAGGACGTCCTGCATCCGTGTCAGTAGCGGGGACTCGCTGGGCAGGGCGGCAGGAAGCTCTGCCTTCAGCGTGCGTGACACAGTCGCCGCGAAGTCCGCGACCAGATCGTGGACATTCTCCTGGACAGCGTTGAAGCGCGAGAGGTTGACCATCATTGACGCAGGCTTCGCCTTGCCGTCCCGCAGGCGACGCACGGCAGTGCCTACGTAGAAGGCCAGGATGGCCTCCTCAAGGCTCTTGGGAAGCCCCTTGAGACGGACATGGCCCTTGTGGTTGTAAGGGAGAAGCTTGAGAGCATCGTCCACGTCAGTCTGCAACCTGTGAGGGTTCTCGTCGCGCGCCTCATCTGAGTGGTAGTGCTCCACACCCATATAGTTGCTGGGGCTCGGCAGGCCACGGATGTAGTCCTTCGGGAACAGGTCGTCGTCGACGGCTGAGTCAATCAGGATGTTTGCGAACGGGGTTGCCGTGATGGCCATGTAGCTGCTTCGAGTGCTCACTGCAAGGAGATCCCGGATCGCGCGATTGACGGCAACGACCTTCTCTTCCGTTCCCGTGTTGACTGAAGCCCAGTCTGACTCATCATCGATGACGATGAGCGGGGCCGTAAGCCGGCCGTTCCTCGACTGGTGCCTCAGGAAGTCCGTCAAATTCTTCAAGGTTCCAGCGTGCTTCTTGACGACACCCACCACGGGCTCAGTACCCACAGTCACACCTTGAGTCGCCTTGTTGGACTTACTGAAGTCGCCGAGCACGGAGGTGAGCCGAGAGGGTGTCGGGATCGCACTCGGCATCCGTCCGACTCCGATGGCAGCCGACACACGGCTGTTCTGGCTGTTCGAGATCTCAACCGCGGAGTAGTTGGTGTCGAATCCCAGAAGGTCAGAGTCCACACGCTCCTGTGTCTGCCTTCGGAGGTCGTTCGTGTGTCCGCCGAGCACGATGACGATCTTGAATCCGACATCCATCGCCTTGTTCAGAACGCCGATGTAGTTGGCCGTCTTACCAGACTGGACTTCACCGATCACAAGGCCCCGCCGAGCCCATTCACCGGGAACATTGGGATCACCGGCGAGATCGATCAGGTGGCTCGTCTCCTGGTCGAGGCCGGAGACAACCTCGCCTGCCCAACCTTTAGTGTCGACGAGGTGATCGGCATAGCGGTCCCATCGAGGGACCCCGTTCTCTTCCCGCCACGACGCGAACCACGGCTTGAAGTCCCCTGCCGTGACATCGCTGCCAGAGCCGAGGACCACTTCCAGGTTGTCCAGGACGGCGGCCACCGTGTCCGAGAAGTCCTTCTCAGACAAGTCCAAGTCGAACAGCTCACAGACCAATCGCCCGCGACGAGCGAGCTCCTGGAACTCCAGGCCCTGCACCTGCCTCTCCACAGCCCAGGAGTTGAGCTTCTTGAACATGACATCATTCTGCGGCATCGACCCAGATCTCCTTCATAAGTTTGTCCAGGGTGGAAAGATCCTTGTAAGGCTCAGCGTCATGGACGAAGTCGTCCACTTCTTCCCGCGTGAATCCACTTTCCCGCAAAGCGGTCAGCTTTGCGCGCACCGTCTCTCGGGACACCGCCTGCGCCTCCGACATCTGGCTCTTCGCGGTCGCGACGTAGGTGTCATAGTAGGGAAAGTACTCCGACAAGTCCCGCAGGAAGTTGCGGAACAGTGCAACGTCCTTGTCTGGCAGGATGGTCAACAGCCGATTCGCCACTGGATGATTCACGTTGACCTCGAACCGGATACCGTCTCGCGTCGACACCTTGTTCCAGTACTGCTCATAGGAAGTTGCATGAACTTTGCGCTCCCGCCTGCTGTGCAGCCGCTCACTCCGGAGGACGAGCCTATCCATCAGAAGCTTTACCTTGGCTCGGAACTCTGCCGGCGGCTCGGACCTGGCCTTGCGGATGTCGACCTGCCATAGGTAGTCGAGCCCGTCCGTGATGTCGACTCGCACTCGAGCCTGCTTCGTGAGTTCATCCTTGGGACGGAGACCGAACCAGCCCCCGTGCGAGATCAGGCGACGATTTCGATAGATGTAGAAGCCCTGGCTCTCCCTGAGTGTCGAGCTCAGATCAGTCCGACGCCGCAGGTCCGCAGAGAGGCTCCTCGGGTGCGGCAGAGTGAACCCCTGAAGCACGACGGGAAACCCCTGGATGTCTATGACCTGTTCAGGGGTGCGCTGCGTTTGCGGGTGCGTTGCCAAGAATGGATCCACTGGCTTCACCGGTGTCCCATTCAGGATGATCGAAAGCGCACCGCGGCCTTCGAGGAACCGATGGAACACGAGTCCGAGGTGGTAGCGGAGCGACTCGACCTTCTCTGATAGATATTCCGTGATGTTCCCGGCCTTGCCGAGGAGGAAGTCAAGCTTGGACCACTTGACCACCGTTCCGGTCGATCCAGCCGGTATTCCCACGTGGGCCTCGTGTTCGTCCACACGCTCCTCGTCAAGGACTTCGACGACCCACTGGGCGCGAGACGCCACAGTGTCGATGTCCCAGGCAAGTCCTGCCCACGTGTCGCGCTTGCGCGTGATCACTTCGACCCGCCGCCCCTGCGACAGCGAGGCTGTCTTCAGCCCCAGTCCGAAGCGCCCCAATGAGGCGGTCGACTCAGCTGACGTCCGGGCCGTTCCAGCCAGTCTGAGTGCCTCCTTGGCCTCGTCAGGGGACATGCCATACCCGTTGTCCCGAATCGTGACCCAACGTCCGCCTACGACGTCCACCTGGATCAGGATCTCGCTGGCCTCAGCCGTGATGCTGTTGTCGACGAGGTCGGACACTGCCGTCTCGAAGGAATAGCCCACCGATCGCATCGACTGAAGGAGGTCGACCCCGGGAGTCAGCTCCAGGACGTCCACGTCGCCTCCTCAGCGCCTCGCGACTGACTTCGAACCGATGCGGCACCCCATCGATCGACGTGACAGCAACCACAATGCTGCCGTGTCGAATCATCATAAGCAGTGTGGGTGCTCGTTTGCCGACAGACACGGTCGGCCCACGCAGGTGTGGGAGGGACGGTGGGAGATGGCTTCGCCTCCGTGGAACACTGGTGAGGCATTGCTTACGTTGGCTCTCGGACATCATCTGAATGGACGAATCCCAGCAGCGGGACGCCCGCGGTGGTCGGCCTCTCTCACCTTCTCACGCATGGCTCCTTCCATCTGGGCGTAGATTTGCCCGAGAACTATCGGAATCCCAACTGCGTGACAAGGATGGTGTCGAACCTGATCTGGCATCACTCCGACGGCGATCAGTGTCTCAAGGGCGGGTCAGCGCAAGATCTCGCGTTGGTGGAACTGTACCGGTCCGACCCGTCCCTGGTGCTCAAGCTCGCCGGCGACCTCCGGCCCCTCCTGCAGGCATGTGCGGAGACGACGTGCTGATCCTCTGGACTCAGGCGTAGTCCGCCCACATCCGCCTCGCCGCTCCATCCACCGTCATCACGCCGCCGTGCGGCAGCACCCACTGCGGCCGCGTGTGGCCGAACGGGGCGCCCACGCACACCACGGCCTCGGGGTTGTACCGCCCCACAACGTCCACCACCACGTCGGCCTGCGCGCGCCGCCGTCGTGCTCGGTCCTCGGCGTCGGGGCGCACGTCGAAGTCGCTCACCGGCGGACGTGCCGCCAGCACCGCGCCCACGGCGCCCAGGATGCCCCGCTCCCCCAGCGACCGCAGGATCCAGCCCACCTCACGCGGCGGGATGAGCAGCTCGGACGTCTCCACCAGCAGCACGGCGCCGGCCAGCGCCTCCGGCTCGGCCGTGAACCGGTCGGCGGTCAGCACCCACTGCAGCACCTCGAGGTTCCCGCCCCACGTCGGGCCTGTCACCGAACGATCCGGCCCAGCCCACAGCCACGGACCGCCCCACTCGTCGTCGCTCGTCGACTCGCGCTCCCCGAACTCCGTCAGCGCCCGCGGGTCCTTCCAGTCGACCCCCACGTCCTCCGACTCGCCCGGGTCCGTGACCTCCAGCCGCTCCCCCGTCAGCAGCGCGGCGCGCAGCGAGGCCGCGTGGACGTCGTCGACCCCGGGACCCGGCCCCAGATGCACCTGCGTGGACCCGCCGTGGAAGCTCGCCACGCCCAGGCTCCACAGCCACTGGTGCAGGTTGGTGTTGTCGCTGTAGCCGAGGAACGGCTTGGGGTCCGCGCGCACGGCCTCCGCGTCCAAGTGCGGGATCACCGTGCTCTGGTCCTCGCCGCCGATCGTGGCGACGACCGCGCGGATGCTTGGGTCCGCGAACGCCGCGTTCAGGTCCCGCGCCCGGTCCTGGGCGCTCGCCCCGAGTTGCCCCGTGGTCGAGAACTCCACCGGCACCAGCCCTGTGACTTCGGCCAGCCGCCGCATAGCCTGCTCATGCACCTCCGGCGCGAACCCCGGCGCGGCGAACGACGGCGACACCACCGCAATGCGATCTCCGGGGCGGGCCTTGGGTGGCTGGACCAGCGTGTGCGTCATGGCCCGAGCGTAAACGTCTCCGCCGGTTCTGAGAGACTCGTCACGCGGGCAGACGCTCGCATCGCAACCAGCGCGCCTGGCACTGGCACCGGGAGGGAGGAGACGCTGATGTGGTTCTGGGCGGTCATGCTGATTGCACTCGCGGCGTTGATCGGCATCGGCATGGTCTGGCATGAGCAGCGCTTCTACGGGCGGCTGCCCTGGGCCGAGAATCCACCCCTGGCAGCGAGGGACCGGATGGGCCACGAGGGTCGCGCACTGTTCCGCGATGCCCTGCGCGAGCTGCGCCATGCCCTGGAGCATGACCGCGCCGAAGACGCAGCCGGCTGGGTGATCGCCGCCCGGCGTCGTGGGTGGTGGATCGCCGAGATCGATGCCGCCGCCTCCCAAGACAAGCAGCTCGGCCTGGTCATGCGTCAGGTGTCCGCGCGCCGCGCGGACCTCGAACGCCGCCTCATCAACATCGAGGACACCGGCGTGATCGGCACTCTCAAGGACGCCAAGCGCAGCGCCGAGAAGGTCGCGGCGGCCCGTGACGCGGCCCGGCAGCCCCGCGCCACCCTGACCCCCGAGCAGTGGGCCCGTGTTCGCGAGGACGCCGCCACCACCTTCGGGTGGGCGCAGCGCGAAAGTGCCGCGGTGATCGAGGTCCACGCCGCGGACCCGCGGCTGCGCGAGCGCCTCACAGAGATCGCCACCGCCCCCGTGCACGACGACGAACTCGCGTCTTGGGACGACTGGGAGACAACGCTGCTGGCCTGGGGCCAACAGAAGACCGCCCACCACCTGCGCGTGCACCGCGAACGCCCGCCCTTGCCCGCCTACGCCACCAAGAGGGCACGCCGGCTGCACCAGGGCGCGTCCACGCTGCGCGCCCAGGCCGAAGCGGCGCGAGCCCTCGATGCCCGTTCGGCCGGGACGCAGGAGAGCGCAGACGGCGAAGCCGTGGCCGAGGGCAGCACGAGTGCGGGAGCGGCGTCGTCGGGATGGGCACGCCAGCGCGCCCGTGCGAGCACGCCGGGGCGCGTCTCACCCACGGTGCTGGCGCGGCGCCGAAAGCAGGCACGCACCCTGCACGAGGAGATGACGCTGAAGGTGGCGCAGTACGACCTCGACTTCGACCTGCAGCTGACCTACCCGCAGTTCCACAACCGGGACATCCCCGAGGTCCGCGCCATGGACGGGGCGGCCCGGCGCGCCGCCGACGAATGGGACCTGATCCACGACATCCCCGACCGCCGGCTCACCCCGCAGGACGTCGTCGCCTACCGGGACGCTGTCGACGCGTTCAAACAGGCCGTGCTGGCCGCCGACGCCCGCGTGCGGCTGATCGGCGACGCCGGCATCACCGACGACGAGCTCCGCGACCTCGAGACCGCCCGCGGGCTCTTCCGGCACCTCGCCGACCCCGCCAACCCCGCCAGCCTGCGCGACACCTACCGTGCACGCCTCGTGCAGATCCTGAACCGACTCAACTCTCGGCCCGGAACACGGGTCAGCTTCACCCCCGACGCGCTGCTCGCGCTCGAGGGTGGGGCGGGGTAGGGGTCGAGGCTGATGGAGCACCACAGCGGCGCACATGCGAGGTTTCGCGGCACCTCCGAGCTGGCCGTCCGCCTACAGCACGCACCGATGTCCTGGCCCTGATTCGCGATGCGGGCGGTGGCGACGTTCGCGTCTTCGGCTCTGTTGCGCGAGGCGACGATCACGTGGACTCTGACATCGACCTGCTCTTCCGCATGAATCAGCCGCTCAGTCTGATGACGCTGAGCCGCCTGGAATCGTCCCTGGCGGTTCTCCTCGGATCCCGCGTTGACCTGGTCCCGGAGTCCACGTTGTCCCCCGTCGTCCGTGATCGTGTTCTCGCGGAGGCCCTACCGCTGTGACGGCACACCCGCGGCGGACTGCCCACACGCAGAGAGCTAAGTACGCGAACCTGTGGTCACGCGCTCGGAGCCGTCAGACACGGGTGTCAGGAGCGCGGCGCGGTCAACTCGTCCAGACGGAGCAATTCCCTCAGGGTCGACTGCTCGGAGCGGGTGAAGTACGTGGAGTGCGTGACCATCACCGTCTCGAGTGAGTCGGAACCAACCAGAACGATGTCGATGTTGGTCTGATGGCGATGTTGGCGTTCGCGTTTGCTGTACTCAGCGGGCGTGGAGTTCGAGGCCATCATGAACACCAGCGTCGCTCTCGCGGCGTGACGAGGAACTGTCACCTATCCCTGCAGCAGACCCCTCGCGATTCCGTGACTCGGCGGTGTGACCCATGCACGCCGCCCGTTCAAGCCACAGTAAACCGTCGGAGAGATCTAGACATCGAGAGGATTTTGCGTACCATAACCCGACTCGTGGAGGTGCTTCGGTCAGTTCGATAACGATTGGAAAACGGGGTTTCGCTGGCATGGAGGGATTGCTAGCATGGCGAGCGTCACATCCCGCGCAACGTCTCATTCACGGCTGTCGAAAACCAAGGAGAAGCCAGTGAAATCCCGACTCGCGTGCACGACCCTGACCTCCGCCCTGCAGGATTCCCTGCCGGCGGCTGAGCTCGGGCAGTGGAACCAGCTCAGCGATCAGGAGAAGATCAAGACGCTGCAGATCCTCAGCGACCCGGACTTCGGTGTTCCGGGACGGGAGGAAGCAATGCAGCGCAAGTACGCCGAGTTCGAGGTGGTCGAGGGCGAAGCCCTCGCCGTGCGCACCGACGACGCTGCGCTACAGCACGAACGCCCGCAACCGTGTCCCCAGGGTGGATACGTGTGACGGCGCCATCGTGAACTACTTGCCGAACCGGCAGTACAGCCACCACTCGTGGTCCGATTTCGCCTGGGACGTGGCGCGCTGCGAGACTGAGTACAGCCTCGCACGTCCGTTCCAGGCCACCGTCACTGCGGGCCTCGGACTCGACGCCGACCGCGAGGGCAGGGTCCGCAACCGGTGGTCGTGGAACTTCTGAGGAGGTGAACAGAAATGGGTGGAATCAACCTGATCGAGGCATCGACGCTTCTGTTTGTGGCAGCCGTCATCGCTTTCGCCGTGTGGGAGTTTCACGTCCGCCGTTCGTGGCTGTCCATCGCAGCCATCGTGGTAGCCATCGTGCTGCCCCTGATCGGCCCCATCGTGGCACTCGGACTCCTTGCGCTGGACCGATTCGTCGTGTCCCGCACAAGGAAGACTGACACCGCGGCGGTGACCGTCGCAACGTAGCCGGCACGCCCACTCGACGGGGACCTGGACTGCAACGGCAGACCAGGTCCCCGTTGCTGTGGGCGCCCATGGCCGGGTTGAGGGGCCTTGCCCCGTGATTCCTCGTGCGCCGTGCGTTCACTCTAGTCAGGAGGCTGCGACCCGCAACGCCGAATGCGGCCGCAACCGGTCCCAACCTCACCCCACCGTCGTGTCTCGCACGGGGACCCCGGCCTCGCGCCACAACGGCACGATGTAGTCCGCGTACTCGGCCCACGCCGCCGGATCCGCGAGTGCCGTCCAGCAGGACAGCCGCTGCGCCACGGCCAGCCGCATCGCCGTCTCTACAGCCTTATCCACCAGCGCCAGCTCGAAGGCACTCGCGTCCGGGCCAGCCCACGCGGCCACATACTCGGCCCGCACCTCGTCCGCCACGCCCATGCCGAACACGGTGCGCACCGGCCCCAGCAGAGCGCGCAGGCTCGCGAACGGAGGCGCGACCACCGCATCCCCCCAGTCCGTGATCCGCACCGCGCCGGACACATCCACAAACGCGTTACCGCCGTGCAGATCGTTGTGATCCACGGACAGGCCCGGCAGCAGCCCGGTGGGCGCACTTGCGTGAAGTCGCCGCCAGTCCTGCACGACGCCGGCCATCGCCTCGAGTGCCGCGGCTCGGTCTTCCGAGCTGCAGTGCGCACGATGCTCGCGCTCCAGGCCCGCGAAGGGGGCGAGCTGCTCGTCAAGCCGCGCGACGGCGTCGAGAGGGTCGAACACCGCAACCCCGGCCGCCACGAGGGCCGCCACATCGTCGTCCGTCACGCTGCGCTGCACCTCGGCGAGCGCACGTGCCAGCGCCACGTAGTGGTGCGGGCCGTCCTCGCGGGCTCGCGCGGCCAGCACCGGGCCCTGATCCTCGGTCACCATCCACCCGGTCTCCGGATCGGCGGCCAGTAGCGGCAGCACATGCTCGGGACAGCGCGCCTCGAGGATGGCCCGCAGTCCCACCTCACCAGCCAACGCGAGCGCCGGGCGCTTGAACCAGAACACACGCCCGCGCGCGGTCACCGTCCACAGCTCGCCCCACGCCCGCTGGCGCTTGATCTCCACCGTGGTCTCGCTGGGCGACAGCGGGCCGTTCTCACCGAGGATGCGGCCGAGCTCGGCGCGCAGCCAGGGCAGGGCAGGGTCGGCGTCGGGAATCATGGGCTCACCGGTTCCGCGCGGCGGGCGAGCGCCCAAGACACCCAGCCCGTGATGACCACCAGCGCTCCCAGCCCGATGAACACCCATGTGGTGTAGTTCCACGGCTCTTCGCCGGCGAGCACGGGTGCGACGAACACGCCCGTGATCAGCGCGCCGATCACGGTCTGCAGGATCGGCGAGCGCCAGCGGCGCGCCACCTCGCGGCGATCCGGGGCGGGTGGGGCAGCCCGATGCCAGGCTGCGGCACGACCGGCGAGCCCGCGGTGCAGCAGCAGTGCCAGCACCGCCAGGACCAGTCCCACCGCGGCCCACCACGCCACGTGCACCACGGGCACATGCCCCTCGGACGCCGGGATGGTGAGGACATCGTCCACCAACCAGGCGACCACGCCGATCGGAGCCACGCCCGCCACCACACCACCGGCCAGCGCACCCCACCCCGTGGTGACCCGCCACAGCAGCGACCCCACCACGACGCCGATCACCATGCCCAGCGCGAAGAGCACCGGGAACCCCGCGCGCAGCGGCGTCAGGGGGATCATCATCTCCCCGTCTATGGCGGAGATACCCGCGCTGAACAGCGTCATGCCCGCCGTCAGCGCCAGGCCCAGGGCCGGCAGCGCCCACGGGCTGGCCAGCGCCACCTGACCTGCGATCTCTCGACGGCCCAGGGCGGGCGGGTCGGCGTCGTCGGGAAGAGAGGTGCCCTCGGCGGCAGGGGTGGCACGGCCTTCACCGCGGCCGGCGCTGTAGGTGATCCAGCCGATCGCGGCGAAGGCGCTGAGGATCAGGGCAGGCATCGTGGGCGAGTTCGCGGTTGTCTCGGCTACCGAACGGGTCATCGCCGGGGTGGTCAGTACCGTGATCACCACCATGGCAAACGTCAGCGCCATGGATGTCATGACCAGGGGCAGCTCGCCTGCCTTGACCACGCCGCGGCGCTGATACCGCGCCGCATACGTGGCCGGCGTCCCGAACTCCTCGGCAAGCCCGGAGCCGGACGCGCGGGCATGAGCGTGTGCCTCGTCCAGGATGGTGCGCACGCGCGAAGTGGAGAGCCCGACGTCGGCGATCAGCACCCCGCGCAGCTGTGCCGACCACACTGTATCCGGCAGGTCCTCGCGGAAGGCGGGGTCGGCGTCGTCGGCGGCGGGAGCCAGGAACGCGGCCAGGAACCACACCACCAGCCACACCGGAATCGGCGCGAGCAGCCACGCACGGTGCAGCTCCGGCGCCCCGAGATCCACGAACGCCACCGCGATCACTATCGCGGCGATCAGGGCGGCGGCCAGCGGCCAGGTGAGCGCATGCGCTGCCCTGCGCCCCCGACGCCGGGCGGTCGCGTCCCAGCACCAGGCCAGCAACAGGACGGTCAGGGACATGAGGAAAGGCAGCGCGAACAACCACAGGGACATGGGAAATGTGAGTGCGCGCGGGGGGATGCCACCGATCGCCACGAGACCCGCCCCGACGGCGGCGTACCCGGCGGCGCGGGACACGATGAGCGCGCCGCGCTGGCGTCGCACGGTGGCCAACAGCCGGCCCTCGTTCACGGCATCGGCGCGAACGCTCGCCGCCCAGATCTCCGGCTCGCCGAACAGGGTGTGCGGGTCTTCCTGGGCGTCGGTCAGCGCCTGCAGGGCCTCGGTGAGGGCGGCGACGGCCTCGGACTCGGCGACGTCGTCGGCCATGAGGGCGAACTTCGCGCGCTCGGCCCAGTCCCGGTCACGGGTGATGTCCCGGGCGCGGCCGAACTCCATGACGACGCGGGCGAGGCTGGCGTCCTGGTCGGCGGCATGCTGCTGATACAGGGTGCCGGGGGTGTCCGTGGTGGGCTGCGGCCTCATGCGCGGCGACCTTTCAGGGAGCGAGTGCGGGACGGCGCCGGGGATGTGGCAGGGGATGTCTGTGGGGCGGCGTCATCGTGGGGGGCGTCGTCAGGAGCTGCGGGGGCGTGGGGAGGAGCTGCGGGGACGTGGGGAGCGTCAGCGGCGAAGTCGTCGAGCGCGGCGCCGAGGCTGCGCCAGCGGGCGACCGCGTCCCGGTACTCCTGGTGGCCGGCCGCCGTGAGCTGGTAGTCCTTGCGGCCCGGACCGGGCTCGTCGGTGGACCACGTGGCGCTCACCAGCTCGGCCTCCTCGAGACGTGCGAGGACGGGGTACAGGGAACCGCCGCGCAGGCGACCGAAGCCGCGGCCAGCGAGTGCCTGGGCGATCGCGTAGCCGTGCAGGGGTCCGGGCAGCAGCGCGCCGAGGATGGCGGGCTCGAGCGCAGCACGGACCCAGGCGGTGGGCCACAGGGCGTGCGCGCGCGCCGTGCCTCCTCTGGTGTCTCCCGCTGCGCCGTTCATGGCATAGGTATATCACGTACTTAAGTAGGCCCGTGATGCGTGGGGCGGTCCCGCTGTGAGGCTCGGCAGGCGGCCGAGGTGGCAGAGTTCCTGTCGGAATGGGCCACCTCAGACCCTCTATTCCGACCGGAACTCTGCCACCTCGGCTACGCGCTGCGTTCTCAGCCGATCACGGTCCGCACGGGGCAGGCCCTCCACCACCAGATCCCACGAGTCCTCGATGAGCTGAACGATCAAGGCCAAGGCGGGGGCGGCGTCGTCGGGATCCAGGGCGGCCACGAGATCGAGCCGGACCGTGTTCCAGTGCCGTTTGGACATGTGCCAGGCCGGCTCGATGAAGGCGTGGGCCTCGCGCAGGCCGAGCGAGATCTCCGGGTCCGCCTTGAGATTCAGGCGGTGGTCGCTGATCAGCGCGAACATCTTGGCCGGGGCGTCGGGGCGGGCGCGCAGCTTGTAGACGGGAGTGGCCTCGTCGAACGGGTAATCCAGCCACGCGCCGGGCTGGGCCGCGCACCACTGCGCCGCCTGCTCGCGGACGCTCGCGACATTCGGTGCTGTGCTCACGGGCCCAGTCTGGCACTGTATGGGCATGACTCGTGAGGCATCCCCCTCTGACACGAGCACACCGAGCGCCGTCGACGCTGCCGCCGAGGCCGCCCACGCCGTGGCGGACCATCCGTGGCTGGAACGCGCTGCCCGGCTGGGCTTCGTGGCCAACGGCGTGCTCCATCTGTTGCGCGGGATTCTGGCGCTGCGCGTGGTGGCCGGCGATGAGCAGGAGCAGACCGACTTCACCGGCGCGTTGCAGACGCTGGCGAGCCTGCCGTGGGGCATGGCGCTGATCTGGGCGTGCGCGCTGGGCTGCCTGGCCTTGGCGCTGTGGAATCTGGGGCAGACGGTGTTCCCGCCGGAACGGGGCGGGCGTTCGGGGCGGTGGAAGGCGCGGGCGAAGGCGCGGGCGAAGGCAGCCGGGCAGGCTCTGGTGTTCGGCGCGTTGACGGTGTTGTTTGGGTCCTATGGCGTGGGTTTTCGTGGTGATTCGGCCGAGTCGAGCCGGACGCTGACGGCGTGGCTGTTGCAGCGGCCGGGCGGCGTGGTGCTGCTGTACGCGGTGGGCGCGGTGCTGGTGGTGATGGCCGGGTACTACGTGGTCAAGGGCGTGACGAAGCGCTTTCGGAAGGACCTGAGGCGGTCGTCCGAGGAGCATCTGAACCGGGCCGTGCGGTGGGCCGGGATGATCGGGTATCCGGCGAAGGGCGTGGCGCTGCTGGCGCTGGGCGTGCTGGTGGTGGTCAGCACCGCGAACACCGACCCGCAGGACAACACCGGACTCGACGGTGCGCTCAAGGGGATCGCCGCGCAGCCGTGCGGGGAGATTGCGCTGGGTGCCGTGGGCGTGGGGCTGTTGGTCTATGCCGTGTACCTGGCGGCGCGGAGTCGGTACGACGTGATGTGAGGGGGGCGCTGGAGCGGGTGTTGGGTGTGTGGAGCGTTCTGGAGGTAGCCGGAGGTGCGTGAGCGGGGTCTGTCCACAGCGCTGTGAGCGTGCGCGGGGCCTGTCCACAGCGC
>JAUNTT010000104.1 GCA_030538555.1 Micrococcus sp. | reverse complement strand
CGGGCACCACGACGCGCCTGCCACTTCCGTCAGTCAGTCCGTCAGTCCGTCAGCAAGCGGTTCCCGGCTCAGCCGAAGTGACGCGGCAGCGTCGCCTCCCAGGCCTCGCGGAGCTCGCTGATCGGCAGGGAGAACTGCCCCTGCACCTCGAGCGCCGCCGAGGCCGCATCCACCACGCCGATCCGCGCCGCGGCGAAGCCCCGTGCAGTGGTCATGTCGGTGAAGCGGACCTCCTCGGTGCGCGGCACCGAGACCACGGCGCGCGCCTGCGATTCGGAGAACAGCGCGGTGAACAGGTCCACGCCATCGCGCGTGAGCACCTCGTCCAGCACCACGCGCGCGCCCACGCCGAAACGCAGCACCATCTCGGCCAGTGTGGCCGCGAGGCCGCCGCCGGAGAGATCGTGCGCGGCGTCGATCATGCCGTCCCGTGAGGCGTTGATGAGCAGATCGCCCAGCAGCTTCTCCGCCTCGAGATCCACCCGCGGCGGCACCCCGCCGAGGTGACCGCGCAGGCGGGCGAACTCCGAGCCGTCCAGCTCGTCGCGCGTGACGCCGAGCAGGTAGATCGCCTGACCGTCGGCGTCGTGACCGAAGCCCGACGGCGTCCGGCGAGCGACGTCGTCGAACCGGCCCAGCACGCCCACCGTGGGGGTGGGGTGGATCGCCACACCGCCGGTCTGGTTGTAGAGGGAGACGTTGCCGCCGGTGACCGGGATGCCGAGCACCTGGCAGCCGTCGGCCAGCCCACGCACGGCCTCGGCGAACTGCCACATAACCTCGGGGTCCTCGGGGGAGCCGAAGTTGAGGCAGTCGGTCACCGCGAGCGGCACGGCACCGGCGGTGGTGACGTTGCGGTAGGCCTCGGCCAGCGACGCCTGCGCGCCCGTGTAGGGGTCCAGGTAGGCGAAGCGGTCGTTGCAGTCGGTGGCCACGGCCACGCCCATGCCCGTCTCCTCGTCCACGCGGATCACGCCGGCGTCGTCGGGAGCGGAGAGCGCGGTGTTGCCGCGCACGTAGCGGTCATACTGCCGCGTGATCCAGGAGGTGTCCGCGAGGTTCGGCGCGGCCATCAGCTCGAGCACGGCGGCGCGCAGCGCGTCACCCGACGCCGGCAGGTCCTGTCCGGCGACCGAGTCCCGGAACGTGTCCGCGGCCAGCGCGTCCTGACCCGCGGGACGGTGGTAGGGGCGCTCGTAGACGGGGCCATCATGGGCGACGGTGCGCGGATCCACGTCCACGATCACCTCGCCGTCCCACGTGATCACGAGGCGGCCGTCGCCGGTCACCTCGCCCAGCCACGAGTACTCCACATCCCACTTGGCCATGACCGCCTCGAACGCGGCCACGTTCTCCGGGGTCACCACGGCCATCATCCGTTCCTGCGACTCGGACATGAGGATCTCGCCCGGAGTCAGGGTGGAATCGCGCAGCAGCACGTGGGTCAGCTCCACCCGCATGCCGCCCTCGCCGTTGGAGGCCAGCTCTGAGGTGGCGCAGGAGATCCCGGCCGCGCCCAGATCCTGGATGCCCTCCACGAGGGAGTCGCGGAACAGCTCGAGGCAGCACTCGATGAGCACCTTCTCCGCGAAGGGGTCGCCCACCTGCACGGAGGGGCGCTTGGCGGGCTTGCCGTCGCCGTCGAAGGACTCGGAGGCCAGCACCGAGGCGCCGCCGATGCCGTCGCCACCCGTGCGAGCACCGAAGAGCACCACCTTGTTGCCCACGCCCGAGGCGTTGGCCAGGCGCAGGTCGTCATGCTTGAGCACGCCCACGGCCAGCGCGTTGACCAGGGGGTTGCCCTGATAGGAGGCGTCGAAGCGGACCTCGCCGCCGATGTTCGGCAGACCCAGCGAGTTGCCGTAGCCGCCAATGCCGGAGATCACGCCATGCACCACGCGCGCGGTGTCCGGGTGGTCCACCGCACCGAAGCGCAGCGGGTCCATCACGGCCACGGGGCGCGCACCCATCGAGATGATGTCACGCACAATGCCGCCGATGCCCGTGGCTGCACCCTGGTAGGGCTCCACGAACGAGGGGTGGTTGTGGGACTCCACCTTGAACGTGACCGCCCAGTCGTCGCCGAGGTCCGTGACACCGGCGTTCTCCCCGATGCCGACCATCAGGTTGGTCTTCATCTCCTCGGTCAGCTTCTCCCCGAACTGGCGCAGGTGCACCTTGGAGGACTTGTAGGAGCAGTGCTCGGACCACATCACGGAGTACATCGCCAGCTCCGCGGCGGTGGGGCGGCGCCCCAGGATCTCCCGGATCTCGGCGTACTCGTTCTCTTTCAGCCCCAGCTCCGCCCACGGCTGCGCGACGTCCGGATGCGCCGCCGCGTGCTCCACGGTCTCGATGTTGAACTGCTGGCTCATGCAGCGCCTCCTGCGGCGAGGGTGGTGAGAACGGAGGTGAAGAAGCCGAGCCCATCGAGCCCGGTGCGCAGACCGGCGTCGGTGTCCGGACCGAAGCCTGGCTCCACGGCATGCTCCGGGTGCGGCATCAGCCCGACGACGTTGCCCGCCGGGTTGGCGATGCCCGCGATGTCCCGGCGCGAGCCGTTGGGGTTCGCGCCCTGATAGCGGAATACGACGCGCTGCTCGGCCTCGAGCCGGTCCAGTGTGGCGTCGTCGGCGACGTACTGGCCGTCCTGGTTCTTCAGCGGGATGGTGATGCGCTGACCGCGCGTAAAATCACGGGTCCAGGCGGTGTCCGTGGACTCGACGGAGAGGACCTGATCCTGGCACAGGAAGTGCAGGTGGTCGTTCTTGATCATCGAGCCCGGCAGCAGATGCGATTCGGTGAGGATCTGGAAGCCGTTGCAGATGCCCAGCACGGGCAGCCCGGACTGCGAACCCTCCGGTCCACCGGCGGCGGCCGCGATCGCGTCCATCATCGGGGCGAACCGGGCGATGGCCCCGGCGCGCAGATAGTCACCGTAGGAGAAACCACCGGGGATCACGACGGCGTCCACCGCGGCCAGCGCCGCCTGCGGGTCCTCGTCGGCATGCCACAGGGACACGGCCTCGGCCCCGGCCAGCCGGACGGCGCGAGCCGCGTCGACATCATCGAGAGTGCCGGGAAAGGTCACGACGCCGATGCGGGCGCCGGAGAGCTCAGCGGTGGGGGACGAATAGTCCCCGATCAGCGGGATGTCGGCGCTCATCAGGCGGTGGCCTCGCCGGTGGTGTCGGCGTCGGCGTCGTCAAGCACCGCGACGTTGACGACGTCCTCGATCACCGGGTTGGACAGCAGCTCGGCGGCGGCCGTGCGCGCCTGCTCCAGCAGCTCCTCGGTGACCTCGCCGTCCACGCTCAGCTCGAAGCGCTTGCCCTGACGGACCTGCGAGAACGAGGTGAAGCCCAGCCGCGGCAGGGCGTTGGCGATGGCCTTGCCCTGGGGGTCGAGAATCTCGGGCTTGGGCATGACATCGACGACGATGATGGGCATGGACACACTCCTGAATCCGGGTCGGAACGCGCACGCCAAGCCTCGGCTGAGTCCCGGTGGCCCCGCGGTGAGCAGGGCACTGCAGGGTGTCCGACGTCCGGGCCCGCAGGACCGTCCGCCGCGCCGTCTCACGCCCGGTTCGGGCGCTCCGCGTGCTTGCCGCACCAGTCTACGCGGGCTGCGCGGGCGGCGTCGTCGCGGGTGGGGTACACGCTGGAAGAGTGCGTGGGCGCGAAGGGTGGGTCAGCATCCACCCGCCCATTTTTCGATGTCCCGCCCTTCATTCAGGGCGGGCCATCGAAAAAAGGGCGGGTGAGCATGCTCAGTCAGCGTCCGACCGCGGGCGGGTCGGGCATGCGCTGCCCGGGTGATCATCGCCGGGGCACGCCGTGGCGGTCCAACTCGGCGGCGAGCCGGCGCGGGTCCTTGAGGTCCTCCCACGTCCAGCGCGCGAGGCCGCGGAGCCGACGCCGCAACGCCACTTCGCGGTTCTTCTCCCGTGCGATGGCGGAGCGGCGCTCATGCTCGGTCGCGTAGAAGTCCATCGTGTATTTGCCAATGCCGTCGAACTCGCCGCCGACCTGGACGTCCTTCCACAGAAAGTCGGGCCTGCCCAGCGGGGTGCCGTCGTCGTCGAACACCGTGACCTGCAGGTCCGGCGGTACGAAGCCCAGTTCGTGGATGAGGACGCGACTCAGGGACTCGCCCGCAGACTCCGAACGCGCATCCGCGAACGCCCACGCGGCGGCATGCCGACGCGCCGCGGCAGCCGAGATCCTGACCGTGCTGTCGGGGGAGCTGTTCCCCTCGGTGGCGGCGCCGAGAGTGGCGACGTCGACAGTGGCCCAGCGCTGCGCCGCGTCGGGAGCGAGCCGTGCGAGGGCGTCGAGTCCGGGAATGCTGTGACGCAGGCTGGAGCGCGAGGCAAGAAACAGCTGGATGGAGCCCAGCCCGTCGCACTGCACCGCGGGCAACACCGTGCCGTCGTTGAGCTTCGCGGTGACGCGCCGCGTGGCGCTGCCCGGGTAGACGGGGCTGTCCCAGAGCTGGCGCACGTGCGGCAGGGCGAAGCGCGACGACAGGGAGGACGCCGAGGGTACGGGCAACGTCGTGGCGGGTGCGGGGCCGCGATGGCTGGGCCGGCGCGCGCGGACGGTGAGTTCGGCGGCCGTGCCGGAGCCGGTCAGCCCAGAGACAGGCAGTCCCGAGAAGAGTGCCGCCGTTTCGCCCGTCATGACCGTGTCTGGCCGCGCCAGACTGAACGCCGTGCCAGCCAGCAAGAGTCGGTCCCACGGCGGGGCTGCGTGCCATGTGTCCAAGGGCAGGAACGTGCGGGCGGCAAGGCGGATGAGTTCCCCGCGCTGCCAGGCAGCGCGCAGCCGATGTCCCGCCTGGTGCGTGGATCCAGGACTTGCGCGCAGCAGCGGAGCGCAGTGCGCCAGGAGATGCCCAGCCTGGGCGAGCGCAGCGAGATCGTCGTGGAGTGGGGTCGACGTAGCCATGGGTCCAGGGTGAGGGCCGCGCGGGGGAGTGCGGCGCCCCTGTGGATAACGCGGTGGTCGTCAGCCCGCCCATTTTTCGATAACCCGCCGCTTATTAAGGGCGGGTCCGCGAAAAATGGGCGGGCTGACCACAGGGGTGCGGAGGGCGGGGGCCGTGAGGCGGGTGGGGTTACGCTGGCGGCATGCCTCTGAATCGTCCCGCGTCCCTGCTGAACCCCTCCCGGCTGAGCTCCTCGCGGCGCCCCGGTGGCCGCGGCGGAAGTGGCCGGCGGCCATTCAGCCCGCTGGGTCCCACGATGTTCGCCGCGACCGTGAGCGTGATAGCCGCAGCCGTGCGAGGAGTCCGCGCCCGACGCCGGCGCCGCGAGCAGGCTGAGCAGCAGCGCGGCCGGTGAGCTCCCGGCCGCAACCGGCGCACGGGGAGAGTTGGGCCCACTCCGGTCCCTGCCCGTGCGGCAGCGGGCTGACCGCCCAGGCCTGTTGTGTGCGCCTGCACGAGCGCCTCGAGCGCACGGGTGAGCTGACCGCACCGACGGCCGAAGCGCTGATGCGCTCGCGCTTCACAGCCTTTGCGCGCCTCGCCATCGAGCCCACCGCGACTCGCGCGATGGTGGATTACCTGCGGGCCACGTGGGATCCAGACGGCAGGCCAAGCGTCGCGGATCTGACGCCCAGCCAGGATGACCCGGCCGCGGAGTTCACCCGCCTGGCCATCCTCGACGTCCGGGACGGCGGGCCGTTCCACACGGCCGGCGAGGTCGAGTTCGTCGCCCTGGGCCGGCACGCCGATGGCAGCCGACTGCGCCTGCACGAGCGCAGCCGCTTCCGCCGCGAGCACGGCGTCTGGCGCTATCTCGACGGCCACGCACCGGCCTGAGCCCGCGGCAGATTCGCCGGGCCACGAGATCGCCCGGCCCCGCACGGCAGCCACGAGATCGCCCGGCCCCGCACTGCGCCCACGACGCCCGGCCCAGCACCGCAACAACGACGCCGGCCCCCCCCCGGGAACTCACCGGGGGGGGGCGCCGGCGGGTGGGGTGTGGTGCTCTCGCCCGGCCACACAGACCGGCGGGATCAGCCTCAGTTGTTGAGGAAGGCCTCCACATCGGGGACGATCTGGCGGGCGTCGAGCAGCTCGCGCTGCATGGCGTCCTCGGTGATGCGGTTGGCCTCACGGACGGCATCCGTGCGCATCGAGATCTTGATGTCACCCTTGTGGGTCGGCGTGCCGGCCACCTGGAAGGACTGGGCCTCGAACGGCAGCGGCAGTGCGTTGCACAGGGTCTTCTCGGCCGGCATTTGACCGGTCAGGAAGTAGGTGCGGATGGGGGCATCCACACACTCGGTGCCGTAGGGGTACAGGCCGTGGCTTCCCTCATTGTCCACCGAGATCAGCGCGGTGTTGCGCAGCACGCTGGCCGAGCGGTGACCGGCCTCGTACGGGGTGGCCGCATCGAGCTCGGACTGCACGACGATCGACTCCTGCGCCCGCTGGCCACCTGGCTGCTGCGGCATGGAGGTCTGGGCCGGCCAGTACATGCACTCGGCGGGACCCATCAGGACACCGATCCACGGGGACTTGCGGACCAGGTCGTTGACCCACGAGGTCCAGTAGCCCTTGGAGTGGTTCCACTGGCCGTCCTGACAGCGGATCGCGGAGAAGGTGCCCGAGAAGGTCACCGGCTGGCCGCTCAGCGAAGCCGAGGCCAGCGAGCCCTGCGCATCGGAGATGGTCTTCGCCTCGGCGACCATGCGGTCGAACGCGGCGTGGTGCTCCGCACCCAGCGCGGCACGGGCCTCAGCAATGACCTTCGGCAGCACGGCATCGACGTCGACCTCGGCGTTGGCCGCGGCCTGGCGGGCCATGTCGTTCTCCATCACGATGATGTAGGCGCGCACCATGGAGCCGGCCAGCGGGTAGCTGGCGGTGTTGTACATGGCGGGCAGGACGTAGCCGGCGGCGATCTGGTAGCCGAGCTGGGTGCGAGTGCCACCCACGTTCTCCCAGCGCTCACGGATGTTCATGGGGTCGGCGCCCAGACCGAACAGGTCATCCTGGCGGGCCATCCACGGCAGCATCATGTCCTGGAACTGACGATCACGGGAGCGCGGCTGCAGGTCCCACGTGGTCTGCAGGCCATCGCGGGACATGTCCACGGCGGAGTCCAGCAGGAAGCGGTGCGAGTTCTGGGGGAACACGCGCTGGTACCACGTGCCGAGCCAGGTGCCGTAGGAGAAGCCCACGTAGCTGATGTGGTCCTCGCCCATGAGCACACGAATCAGGTCCATGTCATACACGGTCTGCTCGGTGGTGATGAAGGGGGTGAGCGGGTTCTCGAGGCAGCCGTCCACCTGGGCCTTCATGTCTTCCCACATGTCATGGGCGGCATTCGGGGTGTACTCGCAGACGAGCTGCGTGGACTCGCCCACACCGCGGGGATCGAAGCCCACGAAGTCGAACTCGGCGGCGAGCTGCGGATCGCGCTCGGCCATGGCGGCACCCCAGGGAAGGCCGGAGCCGCCCGGGCCACCCGGGTTCACCAGAGCGATGCCCTGGCGGTTGGGGTTGCCGGCGGAGGTCTCGGTCTTGGAGACGCGCACCGTGATGGTGTTGCCGTCGTTGGGGTTGTTCCAGTCGCGCGGCACCGTGACGTCGGCGCACGCGAGGCCCTGGACGCGCTGCAGGCGCTCCACGGTGGCTGCGGCGAGGCCGGGGAACGTGCAGGTCTCCCAGTCCAGTTCCTGGTTGGCCAGGTGCGGGGCGCGGGCGGCGGCGTCGTTGACCTGCTGGCCGTTGGTGGCGGACAGCGAGGAGGAGCGCGCGTTGCCGTTGTTGCCCGGGTTGGACATGGCGGGAGCCGCGGTGGTGATGGCCAGCGCGGCGGCCGCGGCCACAGCGGCGGCGATGGAGCCGCGGCGGCGCAGGGGGTTCATCGAATTCACGGGGATTCAGCCTTTCGAAGGAAGGCGACGTGGGTCCCCGCCAATCCGCGGCGGGTGACCTGGGTCACATCGTTGTGCTCGACTACATAAACATGAATGCCACCTGAGAGTCCAGTCGACCCCCGTCCGCCCCTCTGCATGTCAAGCAGTCTTGACGTC
>JAUNTT010000005.1:46765-50418 GCA_030538555.1 Micrococcus sp. | reverse complement strand
GGTCCGGTCCTGCTGCCAGGTCCGGCCAATCCACCGGGTCCGGCTGGGGAGTCGGGCACGGTGGTTGACTCCACCCCGACGCCGGTCTGCTCGCCGTCGCCTACCCGCGAGCGGCGCTCCTGGGGTGAGAGCACCGGCGGCAGATCCTGAGGCAGGCGGTCGTCCGCGGCCAGCCAGACGGGACGCTCCTCGCGCTGGCGGATGCCCTGGAAGATCTCCGCGACCTCCTCCTGGTTCAGCGTCTCGCGCTCGAGCAGCTCGTAGGCGAGCTTGTCCAGGATGTCCCGGTTGTGCGTGAGGACCCAGTGGGCGTCGGCGTGAGCCTCGTCCAGCAGGGTGCGGACCTCGGCGTCCACCAGGTAGGCCAGCTCTTCGGAGTAACCGCGCGAGGCGCTACCGCCTCCGCCGTGGCCGAAGGCCTCGGTGTCCTGGCCGCCGAGCTTCACGGCGCCCACCTTGGCGCTCATGCCGTAGTCGGTGACCATCTTTCGAGCGATGTCCGTGGCCTTCTGGATGTCATTGGCTGCCCCCGTGGAGGGGTCCTTGAACACGACCTCTTCGGCGACGCGGCCGCCCATGGCGTAGGCCATCTGGTCCAGCAACTCATTGCGGGTCACGGAGTACTTGTCGTTCTCCGGGACCACCATGGTGTAGCCCAGGGCGCGCCCGCGCGGCAGGATCGTGATCTTGGTGACGGGCGCGGAGTGACGCATGCCCGCGGCCACGAGCGCGTGACCACCCTCGTGGTACGCGGTGACCTTACGCTCGTGCTCGTTCATCAGGCGGGTGCGCTTCTGGGGTCCGGCCATGACGCGGTCCACGGCCTCGTCGAAGGCCTTGGCGTCGATGACGTTGTTGTTGGAGCGCGCGGTGAGCAGGGCGGCCTCGTTGATGACGTTCGCCAGGTCGGCACCGGTGAAGCCGGGGGTCCGCTTGGCCACCTGGCGCAGATCCACCTCCAGGGCGATCGGCTTGCCCTTCGCGTGGACCTCGAGGATCTTGGCGCGGCCGTCCAGGTCCGGGGCCTCCACGGGGATCTGCCGGTCGAAGCGTCCCGGCCGCAGCAGGGCGGGGTCGAGGACGTCGGGCCGGTTGGTCGCGGCGATCATGATGACGTTGGTGGAGGCGTCGAAGCCGTCCATCTCCACGAGCATCTGGTTCAGCGTCTGCTCGCGCTCGTCGTTACCGCCGCCCACACCGACGCCGCGGGACCGCCCGACCGCGTCGATCTCGTCCACGAAGATGATCGCGGGAGCGTTGTTCTTGGCCTGCTCGAAGAGGTCGCGCACACGCGAGGCACCGACACCCACGAACATCTCGACGAAGTCCGAGCCGGAGATCGAGTAGAACGGGACCTTGGCCTCGCCGGCCACCGCCTTGGCCAGCAGGGTCTTTCCGGTGCCGGGCGGCCCGTAGAGCAGCACGCCCTTGGGGATCTTGGCGCCCACGGCCTGGAATCGCTGCGGATCGGTGAGGAACTCCTTGATCTCGTGGAGCTCCTCAACCGCCTCGTCCGCGCCGGCCACGTTGCCGAAGAGGACGTCGGGGTTGTCCTTGTTGATCAGCTTGGCCCGGGACTTGCCGAACTGCATGACCCGTCCGCCGCCGCCCTGCATGCGGGAGAGGATGAACCAGAACAGCAGCGCCAGGATGATGAACGGGATCATGAACCCGAGCATGGAGAGCAACCAGTTGCTACGGGCGGGCTGATCCGTGTAGCCGTCCAGGGAGGAGGCGTTGACGGCGCCGACCACCTGTTCGGCGCGGGCGGACGCGAAGTAGAAGTAGACCTCCTTGCCGCGCGAGCGGCCGTCCTGCTCGAGGTCTTCGCGCAGGGTGAGGTCCACGCGCTGGCTGCCGTCGTCGATCAGCGCCTGCGCCACCTTGTTGTCCTGCAGCAGCGCCATGCCGACATTGGTGTCCACGCCCTGACGATTGGGCTGGGCCACCGTGGGAATCACGAAGCCGAGCACGACCAGGGCAATGAGGATCCAGACGAAGGGTCCCTGCAGGAACCTCCTGAGACCCGAACGGGGTTTCTTGTCCTCCACGCGCGCGCAGCTCCTTGTCATCGCCTCGAGGGAGCGCGCCAACCGTGCCCGCATCCGGGGCAGGGGTGCGCGCGCTCTGGGGGACCACGTTACCGGGCGTCACCGAGACGTTAACCGTGAGTGCCGGTGAGTTCGCCGCAGGTGGACAGTGCCGGGCCTGACGGGGGGCGGAGAGCCAGTATCGACGGACGACGGACGAGGTGGCAGAGAACCTGTCGGAATAGGCCACTCTGAGGCGCCTCATCCGACAGCTACTCTGCCACCTCGACGACGCGCTGTAGGCGTCCATCAGTCCTGCACAGGCGACTCAGCACCCCGCCTCGTCCACAGATGGCGCCTCCACCTCGGCAGGGGATTCGGAGTACCGGGCACCCTGAGTCCATGCGTCGTCCCGAGCCCCTGCCCGCCGCCTTACGTCTGGGTGCGTTCACGGCCCTGCAAGCCCGGGAACTGGGCGTCGGATCACAACGACTGCGGCGAAGTGACATCATCCGCGTCGCCCGTGGGGTCTACCGATGGGACCCCACCTCCCAGAGAACCCCAGGTCCTGCCTCTAGCACTCGCTCTGATGTGACTGCCCCACCACTGCAAGAGGGCTCAGCCCGGAACGCTGAACCGCTGAGCCCACACCACGCCCGCGCGATGTCGTCCCTGGCTTCACCATCCAACTCGTCACCGTACCGGTGGAGCGAGCCCCTCACGGACCGGCAGCTGTCTCTGCTAGACCAGCTCTTGCCGTATCGGGACACCTTGGCCCTGTCTCACACCACCGCTGCGCGCGCGCAGCACCTGTGGCTACCACCGCGGCTCGCGATTGACGCCGAAGTCCACATCAGCCGGCCCCGCTCTCGCGGCCCCGTCGCGGTACCTCAGGTGGTCACGCATCGCGCGTTCGTGAACCGCAGCGACCTCGTCACCGTGGATGTGGCCGGACGGCCTTGGCTTGCCACCGCGCCGCCTCGGCTCTGGCTCGATCTCGCTGGAATCCTGACGCTGGAGGAACTGATCATCCTCGGCGATCACCTCGTCCGCGGCGAGGAACTCCGCGGTGGCCCGGCGGCGGCCGAGGCGATGCAGCAGCGGTTGCGCATCAGTCCGGAGCACGCTCGCATCTCCCGTTCAGCACGCCGACAAGCCCGTGAGGCTGCCCCGCTGCTGCGCGTGGGCGCTCATTCGCCGCGGGAGACCCTGCTGCGCCGTGCCCTGGTTCGCTCAGGCCTGCCCGAGCCGGAGTTGCAAATCGAGGTCATGTGGGACGGGTTCTCCCTGGTGTTCCCGGCGTCCGCGGATGCCGGATACCGTGAGGCGCGCCTGGCCCTGCACTACGACGGCGACCATCACGGGCGGGACCGTCAGATCGACAGCGACGTGCAACGCAATGCCGCGTTCGAGGCTCACGGGTATCGGAACATCGTGGTGTCTTCTTCCGACGCGCGCACCGGTTTCCGGCGCGTCGTCACCGAGGTGGCCGAGCATCTGCGCCGGTACCCGCGCGGCTGTCCGTGGCTGGGGCAAGGCTCACCCTCATGAGGTGACATAGACATCGAGGTGGCAGAGAAGGTGTCGGGATTGGCCGCATAGCGGGCCCCCGGGCGACCCAGT
>JAUNTT010000005.1:40338-46755 GCA_030538555.1 Micrococcus sp. | reverse complement strand
GGGGGGGGCCCGGGCTGGGGGCGTCGGGGGCCGCTGCGCGCCCCCACCCCCCACACTTCCCCGCCCACCTCGATAGCGCTGGGCGCTCGTCAGCTCAGCGCCAGCGTGACCCAGCGCGCGATCAGCTGTAGACGTGCGGGGCCAGGGTGCCGACGCAGTCGAGGTTGCGGTACTTCTCCGCGTAGTCCAGGCCGTAGCCGACCACGAACTCGTTGGGGATGTCCTTGCCGACGTACTTCACGTCGATCTCCACCTTCATGGCGTCCGGCTTGCGCAGCAGGGTGCAGATCTCCACGGAGGCGGGGTTGCGGGACTCGAGGTTGGTCTTGAGCCAGGACAGGGTGAGACCGGAGTCGATGATGTCCTCGACGATCAGCACGTGGCGGCCCATGAGGTCCGTGTCCAGGTCCTTGACGATCCGCACCACGCCGGAGGACTTGGTGCCGGACCCGTACGAGGAGACGGCCATGAAGTCCATCTCCACATGCGACTTCAGCGCGCGGGTGAGATCCGCGACCACCATGACGGCACCCTTGAGCACGGCCACGATGAGCAGGTCCTTGCCCGCGTAGTCACGGTCGATCTGCGACGCCAGCTCCTTGATGGTCGTCTCCACGTCCTCCTTCGTCATGAGTACGTGCGTGAGGTCGTCCTTGACGTCCTGAGAATCCATGCTGGCGCCGCTCCTGGGGATCGTGAGGGATGGGATCGCGGCGGCGCTTCAGCGCCCCCGCGTGCGTGTGAACTCCAGTGTGGCATAACGCCGGGTTCTGGCCTGATGCTCCGGCCCGCGATGACGCCGCCACACGGACACGCCGCCCTCGAGCTGGAGGGGTCCGGCGGAGCCGCCCGTCCCGGTTCCCGACGGCGTCGCGGCCAGTCCGTCGACCGCCAGCAGTCGTTCCCGGGTCGGCGACGCACCCCCGGCCGCGCGCACGGCGAGCGCGTAGACGCGGTGGCGGACCGCGGGAGGCTGGCCTCGCACCACGTCGAGGCGTAGCACGACGCCGGTGTGCTCGCCTCCGCCGGGCATGCGCGCCGCGGCGTCAGCCAGCGGCCTCTCGAACTGACTGTCTGCCTGCACGACGCCGTCCCCACACGAGTCGCAGCGGGCGTCCTCAAAGACCCGACCGGCCCAGGCCTCGAGGGCAGCCGCGTCCTCGGCGGCGATCTGCGCGGTGCGCACGAGTGCGTCGCGCACGCCGGGTCCGAGGCCGCGCTCAGGGTCCTCAAGCGCGGGCAGCAGATGCTGGCGGACACGGACGCGTCGGTAGTCGGTGACGGTGTTGTGCGGATCGGACCACCAGGTGATCCCGGCCCAGCGGCAGATCGCTTCGGTGTCCTGACGGGTCAGCCCGAGCAGCGGTCGCACGACGTCCACCCCCGCGCCGGCCCCGGTGGGCGCGGGGCCGCGGGCGGGGATCCCGGCGAGGCTGCGGGGTCCCGAGCCACGAGCGAGACCGAGCAGCACCTGCTCGGCCTGATCATCGGCGGTGTGAGCGGTGAGGACCACGCCGCCGGCCGACTCGCTCACCCGCGCCACCAGCGCGGCGTAGCGGGCCGCGCGTGCCGACGCCTCCGGCCCGCCCAGTGTCGTCCCAGGCCCGTCCTGCACCGCCAAGGGCTCCCCCTCGTGTCCCGCACCCACAGCGCTGGGACCACTGCCGGGCATCGTCACCCGTACCGCGTCAGCGCGGGCAAATCGGACCGTGCGGGCCACCTCGACGACCGCCGCCGACACCGCCGCGCTGCCCTCTTGTACGCCGTGGTCCACGCTGAGGACCTCCGCCCGTTCGCTGGCACCAGCGAGCGCGACCAGCACAAGCAGCGCCAAGGAGTCCGCTCCCCCGGAGACACCCAGCACCAGGGGACCGCTGTCGCCCGCACCAGGCCCGTTCACCACCGCGCGCACGGCGGGCAACCCGCGATGCACCGCATCCGGCCAGCGAGTCCGTGGCGGCCAGCCCGTGATGGCGGGCAGCACGGCATGCGCCACGGCTGACTCCGGGCCGTCTGTCCCGCTCGACCCGCCCGGGCTCATGCCGCGCGCAGCCGCCGGACCCAGGCCGGCGGATTGTGCAGTTCCTCGAGTGTGGGCAGCAGCGCGGGGTCCTGCCACACGACATTGAACCCCTCCATGCCCAGCTCGGCGACGGCGGCGTCCACGAGCTTCTGCCCGTCCTTGTACTGGCGCAGTTTTGCGTCCATCCCGAGAAGCCGGCCGATCCACTGATCCAGGGCGGACCGGCGTCGGGAACGGTCCGCGAAGCGGCGGCGGATGGTCTTCACGCTGCTGACGACGTCGGCATCCACGGCGTCCATGATGACGTTGGCATGGCCCTCGAGCAGCGACATCACGGCGGTGAGGTGGTTGAGCCGGGCGCGGTCCTCGTCGTCCTGCAGGATGCCCAGCAGCCCGCCGGGGCCGTCCGAGGCACCGCGCGACTCCCCCGGGGCCAGCGAGCGCAGGGCGCCGCGCAGTCGCTCCATCATGGTGTCGGACTTGTCGAACATGGCCGTCGAGAATTCGGTGATCCGCTGCTGCAGGTGCCCGGCCAGCCAGGGCGCGGCGGCGAACTGCACGCGATGGGTCTGCTCGTGCAGGCACACCCACATGCGGAAGTCGGCGGCATCCACATTGAGTTCCTGGCGGACCTGCACCACATTAGGGGCCACCAGCATGAGTCGGCCTCCGCTGCCCGACGACGAGCCGAACGGCTCGTACTGCCCCAGCACCTTGGCCGAGAGCCAGGACAGCACGGCACCCGTCTCAGCACCCGCGGCGTGGGAGGAGACGGGGGTGGTGGCCGCGGCGAACTCCTGCGGCCAGGTGGCCTCGAGGTGGGCAAACGTGGGGCCCAGCAGCGCCTCGAAGGCCTGAGTGTTGGCCTGTGCCCACGTGGGGCGGTCCACGATCAGCAGCTGGGAGTCGGTGAGGTCCCGGGCGGCGTCGAGTCCGGTGAGGCGATGGACATGGCCCACCGACGCCTCGGCGGCGGCGCGCAGCCGGTCGGTCTCCTGCCGCGCCTGACGCACGGACAGGCGCGGCCCGGCCGGGGCGAGCGTGGCCGCAGTGCGGGCTGCGGTGGCCCAGTCGATCGGCGTGCGGCGCGCGGGAGTGCTCATGCCCCCATCAGATCACACGGCCCCGAGACGCTTGTAGGGGTCCGGTCGCACGACGACAGTCCCGCCCGCACCTGACCTCACAGCTCGGCGAGCGCGACGGCCACGCGGTCCACGGCGTCACGGGCCCCGGACACGTCCATGTCGATCTGGTCCAGGACGATGCTGAACAGCAGCTCCTGACCGGCCTCGGTGGTGACGCGTCCGGTCAGCGAGACCGCGGACAGCAAAGTGCCGGTCTTCGCGGTCACCCGGGATTCGGCGGCGGTGCCGGTGAGGCGTTCGCGCAGGGTGGAGTCGGTGCCCGGGGCGGCCAGGCCGTCGAGCACGCCACTCAGTTGCGGGCTGCGGGCGGCCCCGGTGAGCACGGAGGTGAGCTGGGAGACACTGATCCGATTGCCCAACGCCAAACCTGAGGCATCAGCGATCTGCGGTGCGGGTTGCGCCGCGCCCAGATCCACGGCCATGTCCGCCATCAGGGACGCGGCGCCCTGATCCGTGGCGGCACGCCCCAGGGCATGGGCGGCCACGCGCGCGAGCGCCTCGGCGAGCTGATTGTCCGAGTGGGCCAGCATGAAGCCCACCTGCTCCTCGATGCTCGCGGACTCCACGACGCCGAGCGGCTCGGCTTCCAGCACCGCCTCGCGGGACTGCGTGGTGGCGGGAACGGTGTCCGCCACGGTGACCGTCAGGTCCCCACCTTGGCTCTCGACGGCGTCGGCCAGCTCGCTTTGGAAGGCCAGCGCCGTCTGCGCGGCCGGGTCCTCGACCCGCTCCTGGCCGGTGCCGTACTCGGCGCGCCCGCCGAACGTCGCCAGCGGCTGAACCGGTGAGATGTAGCCAGCCTCGTAGAGGTCCGCAGCCCAGGCGGGGTTGCGGCCGTCGTCCTCGAAGAGGCGCAAGTCCACGCTCACCACCACCTCGCCAGTGATCTTCGCGTCCGCCATCGCTTGCGCCGTCTCGGCGGCGAGGGTGCGCAGTCCGGCGCGGCCAGAGACGGCGTTCGGATCCGAGTCGCCGGTGCCCAGCAGGACATCACCGCCGCCCACGAGGACCACCTCGGTGGGCGTGGTGGGCGTCGGGCTCGGGGAGGGGGTGGGTGCCGTCGGGCTCGCGGGCGACGTGGGCGTCGCCGAGGACGTGGGCGTCGCCGGCGAGACAGCCGGGTCCGACGTCGCCGGCGAGACAGCCGGGTCCGGCGTCCCCGGGTCCACCAACACCGTCCGGGTGCGCAGGGTGGTGTCCGGGCCGAGCGCACGCAGGGCCGTGGCGGCGGTGAGGACCTTCAGCGAGGACGCAGGAGCGACGGCGTCGTCGGCCTGCTGCGCGTAGAGCTCCTGACCCGTGGCGGCGTCGCGGACGCTGACGTGGGCGGTGCCGGGCGCCTCCTCCAGCGCGGCGGCGATGGCCTCGGCCAGCTGGGCCTCGGTGAGGGTGCTCGTGGCGGAGGCGGTGGCGACGTCGTCGGTCAGCACGGTGCCGGGCACCGCGGTCGGCGTCTCGTGGACCTGCCCCGGTGCACCCGTGAAGGCCGCCCCGACCGCGAGCAGGGCCGCGGCTGCCGCAGCCAGGAACTCGCTCAGCAGCGAGCCGGTGCTCACGCGCGCACCCCGGCACGCACCCCTGTGGGGGCGCACGCGCGCCAGCGCACACGGGCAGGCCAGATCAGGGACAGCATGCTCACCAGTGTCCCCCAGACCCGTGGCCGCCGCACACCCGCTCCGCCATGCACCCACGGACCACGTGCCTCGGCAGCGCCACCGGGCGCATGAGAAAGGGCGTCACCGTGCCCGCCTGGGTACTGTGGGAGGCAGAGGGCACCCGTCTACGCCCGCCCCGTCCCCGAGCCTTGAGGAGCACCATGGAGCACGACGTCACCATCGAGATCCCCGCCGGATCCCGCGTCAAGTACGAATTCGACCACGAGACCCACCGCCTGCGCCTGGACCGCATCCTGTTCACGCCCATGCAGTACCCCACCCACTACGGCTTCTTCGAGCACACCCTGGGTGAGGACGGCGACCCGCTGGACGCCATGGTGTGGCTGCCCGGCTTCGACCTCGTGCCCGGTGTGGTGGTGGAGGCCCGCCCCATCGCCGTGTTCAACATGACCGACGACGGCGGCGGCGACGCCAAGGTGCTGTGCGTCCCGGCGGACAAGCGCTTCGATCACATCCAGGAGCTCGAGGACATCGACGAGTGGCTGCTGAAGGAGCTGGAGCACTTCTTCACCCGCTACAAGGACCTGGAGCCCGGCAAGTGGGTCAAGGCCGAGGGCTGGGAGGGTCGCGAGGTCGCCGAGAAGGAGCTCGAGGCCTCCATCGAGCGCTACCAGGCCTCCGGTGAGACCGCCGAGGAGGACGAGCCGCAGGGCCGCTCCGTGGACACCGAGGCGGAACACCCGGCTACCGAGCAGCGCTGAGCCTCACCACCACGGCGACGGCCGCGCACGCGCCGGTCGACCTCCGTTTTGCATCACGACCTCCCGCAAAAACGGGGGGTCGTGATGCAAAACGGAGGTCGAGCGGGCGAGCGTGAGTTCCACTGGCTGGCGCAGGCGTTTGCGGGCCCGGAATCCGACCGCGCGGCCCTGAGCTGACGGGGCTTGAGCGGCCACAGGCAGTGCCGCTGGCAGAATCGGGGGCATGTACGTCCTGACGATCAATCAGCGTGACTCCCGCGAGGTCGGGGACATGGTCGATGACCTCGTGCGCACCCTGCGACCCGTGGACACCGTCATGCCGTTCCAGCGGTCGTGGGGCGATGAGCTGATCGGTGTGGTAGCGGATCCGCATACGGCCGTGGACGTGGCCCTGCGCGGGCTCCGCGAGCGCCGCTGGAACGTCGGGGTGGGCGTGGGTCCCGTGATCCACGCGGATGGGTCGCCGGGGCTGCCGGACTCGCAGGACATTCACGACGTCGCCGGGCCTGGTCTCGTGGCCGCTCGCCAGGCCGTGGAGTCGGTGATGAGTTCCACGCCGCGCATCCCGCTGGCCGTGGCGGGCCGCAACGCCGAGGCCGCCGCAGAGGCGGAGGCGGTGCTGAAGCTGATCGGTCAGCTGGTGTGGACGCGCACCGACGCGGAGTGGCGGGTGCTGGATCTGATGGTCCCCGGGGTGCGGGGGCAGCAGAAGCTGGTGGCCGCGGAGCTGGGCATCACCACGCAGGCGGTGTCCCAGGCGGTGCAGCGCTCGTTCTGGGCCGAGGAGCACGCCTGCCGGCCTGCGGCCGCCCGCGTGCTCGGACTCGTGGACCAGGTCGCACCGCTGACCTGATCAGACCCGGCGCTGACCA
>JAUNTT010000005.1:20848-40314 GCA_030538555.1 Micrococcus sp. | reverse complement strand
CGCACCCGTGCGAGATCCGCGCCAGTGCGAGATCTGCTCAGTCCACGAGCGAGCGCAGCACGTCGGCGAGGCCATGCTCGTCCACGCCGCCGGTGACCTCGTCCGCGGCCTCCTTGACCTCTTCGGGGGCCTGACCCATGGCCACGCCGCGGCCAGCCCAGCGCAGCATCTCGATGTCATTGCGGCCATCGCCTACGGCCACCGTGTCTGCGACGTCCACCTTGAGCAGGGTGCGCAGCGCCTCGAGACCCGAGGCCTTGGTGACGCCCGCGGCGGCCACGTCCAGCCACGCGGTCCAGCCCACGGAGTAGGTCACGCCGGACAGGCCGATGCCCTCCACGGCGCGGCCAAACTCCTCGGCGGACGAGTCCGTGGAGAACACCACGAGGCGCACGGCGGTGGTGCTCATCAGCTCATCAAACGAGGTGCCCTCGGCGGAGACCCCGAAGCTCATGTCCTGGAATCGCTCCGTGGACAAAAACGACCCATCCGGCAGCTCGATGGCGTATTTGGCGGTGGGCAGGCGCTCGCGCAGCTGGGTGAGCACGGAGCGCGGATCGAAGGTGCGCAGGTCCGTGACCTCGAAGCCGTCCTCGAGACTCGGGTCCAGGCGCAGGGTGACCCCGCCGTTGGAGCACACCATGAAGCCGGTCTCGATCCCCAGCGCCTCGGCCACCGGCAGGGTGGCGGCCCGCGAGCGTCCGGTGGCGATCACCACGTGATGACCGGCGGCCAGCACCCTGGCGATCGCCTCGCGGACCGGCTCATGCAGGTGGCCGTCATGGTCCACGATCGTTCCGTCCACGTCCAGGCATACGAGCTTCTTCGTCATGGATCCACCCAACCACACGCACCCGCAGCGATAACGCGGTGGGGGCGCGATCGCGAGGAAAGATCGCGTGAACTTTCCCGACGACGCCGTCCCGCCACCCCAGCGCTCGCGCTCGGTTCCGCGGGCCTGCTGCGCCACGCCGTGCCCGGCAGCCCCCGCGAGACAGGGCTCGACGTCCTCAGCCGGCCAGACCGGCGACCAGGTTGATGGTGGCGGCCACGATCACGGTGCCGAACACGAACCCCGTGAGACCGTGCTGCAGGATCAGCCGACGCATCGCCGTGGAGCGCACCGTGGTGTCCGAGACCTGATAGGTCATGCCCACCGAGAAGGCGATGTAGCCGAACTCGGAGAGATCCGGGGTGGCCGGCGTCGCACCCTGCCCCGCACCGCCCGCTCCGGCGTCGTCGGTGTCCCCGAGTCGCGGGAACTCGATGCACCCGGGTTCCGCGGTGATCCAGTGCTTGGCGTAGACCAGCGTGTAGGTGGTGTGCACGGTCAGCCATCCTGCGGCCACCGCGAGCAGCGCGATGACGGCTTCGGCCAGCCCGGTGCCGTCCGCGAGCAGCAGGACTCCGACGCCGAGAAGGCTCACGGCCGCACCCAGGAAACCCAGGATCTCGACGACGCCGCGGCCGGGTTCGACGTCGTCGTAATGCCGCTCCAATTCCGGGCCGTCCAGGGTCAGGATGAGGTGCAGCGCCCACCCGGAACTCACCAGCAAGGCCACGGTGACGCCCACCAGCACGTGCACCACGGGCAGCCACGGGGCCGGCAGGGACGCGAGGGCCGCCACCAGGCCCAGCGAGGCAGCCAGCCCGTACCGGCGCAGGTGCCAGTGCCGCCACTGCCGGGACGTTCGGGTGTGACGCGTCATCATGGATCCTCTCTCGGGCGCGGCCCTCAGCCGGTCAGCCCCATGCGCTGCGCGGCCCACGGCAACTGGTCTCGCAGCGCGTGCGACCACACCGCCCACTGATGTCCGCCAGGATAGAGCCGCAACTGCAGTCCCATGCCCGCCGCGGTGCCGGCGTCCACAAGCTCCTGCGGGATCGGCATGCCCACGTAGGTGTCACCCCGACCCGCGGACACGATGCCCTGCACCTTTCCGTAGGCCCCGCCCGCACCGGGCCCCTCTCCCTGGAGAGCCCGCGCAAACAGACTGAGCGGGTCGTTGGCCTCGTAGCGGGATCGGTCACCGCCGAAGCCCTCGGCGATGGTCTGCTCTTCGCTGCCCAGACTGGGGTGCAGCTCGCCGGACATGACGAGCACGCCGCCGTAGGCTTCGGGGGTCCGGGCCACGGTCTGCAGGGCGCACGTGGCCCCGTTCGAGATGCCCCCGATCACCCAGTGCGACCGGTCCGGCTCCGCCTGGAGTGTGGCCTCGGCCCACGCCGGGACATCGTCAGTGAGATACGTCGCCACCCTGCCCTGGCTGCCATCGGAGCACAGCGGATCGGCCAACGTGGAGCCCAGCGGATCCGGCACGACGACGATCGGCGCGAGCCCGGCATGCTCGGCGGCGAACGCATCCATGGTGGCGGCCAGGGTCCCGGGAATCGCCCAGTCCTGCGGGGACCCCGGAACCCCGGCCATGAGCACCATGACGGGCAGCTGCGGCCGCGGGGTGAGCTGATAGGCCGGGGGCAGGTACACGACGGCGTCGCGCGGGGAGAACTGCGGGTCCGAGGACGGGATGGCCACCGTGGTGAGTTGGCCTGCATCAGGAAGCGGATCTGCGGTGTGAGCCGTGGCCTGCCACGAGGCGATGGGGAGGGAGGCGCGGGGCGCGGTGTCCACGTCCTGCCACGGCGTCCAGGTGACCGAGGTGCCCGTGATCATCGCGATGCTCTGGTAGGTACCGTAGTGGGCATTCAGTCCCAGTGCCATGGCCAGCACACCGGCGGCGAGGCTCGCTGCTGCGCGCAGCGCCCAGCGCGCGGGACGCGGCCGCCAGGGTCCCACGGCCGCCTGCAGGATGAGCAGGAGGATCAGGGCGAGCCACGCGAAGACACCCGCTCCAATACCTTCCGCGACCGGCCGCCACACCCCGTTGACCAGTCCGTACGCGGCCAACGCCATCACCACGGGCACGGTCAGCACCATCACCTGCACGCGCGCTGAGCGGCGTCGCGTGCGCAGCCACAGACCGACCGCGGCGGCCACCCCGACCGCCACCGAGGCCGGCACCATCCAGTCCTGCAGTAGCGGAACGTCGCCGACCGCGCGCAGCGCGGCGTCCAGCCACTCGCCCACCTCTACCGCCCCTGGCGCCGCAGTTCCGTGCCGGCCCGCACCACATCGCCCAGGGACATGCTGGGGACGTAGGCGCGGGTCAGCGCGAGGCCCACGCGCGGCAGGTCGGCGGCGTCGGGCAGGCAGAGGTGCAGGGGCACGCTCGTGGGACCGAATTTCTCCTTGAAGGCGTGCAGGGATCGGAACCCGTAGAGCGGCTCGAGCAGCGTGCCCAGGCGCTCGGTCAACCTCTCCAGCGTGGCGGCCTGCGCGTCCGAGTCCGCGTCCCGGGACCGGGCCAGCGGCGCCCCGGAGAGCGAGACGAGCTGCAGGCCCTCCTCCTGGGCGTCCAGGACGGCGCGGCCGAGCAGGAACTCCATGACGGGTCGGAATCCGGTCTCGGCCCGGCGCATGAAGTCCAGGGTCAGGCCCACGAGGCGGCCGGCGTCGTGAATCGGAAGCCAGGAGGTGACGCCGTGCAGGACGCCCTCCTCGTCCACGGCCACCACCAGGCGCACCCGCTCGTCCTTGAGCTCGGCGAGACCGCCGAGCGTGAAGCCCATTTCCGGCAGCTCCTTCTCCGCGACCCAGGCGGCGGAGATCGCTTCGATCTGCTCCCGGACGTCGGCGTCCGCGGTGCCCCAGGTGCACCAGCGGGCCGTGATGCCCTCCTTGGCCGCACGATTCTGTGCCGTGCGCAGATCCTGGAAGCGCTTGCCCGCGAAGGCGACCTGCCCCAAGTGGATGACAGCCTCTTCGGCCACCTGCAGCGAGAACCAGCCGCGCTCCACCAGCCGCTGCGTGGTGAGCGGATGCACCGAATAGAACGCCGGGATCAGGGTGTGCTGGACGCAGTCGTGGGCGAACTCCTCGACCACCGCATCCAGGTCCGCCTCCGCGCACACCGGGTCCCCCACCGTGACGGCCACGTCCTGATGCACGCGGTAGGCGATGGCCGCGTCGCGGGTGGGCGAGAACCAGACGCGGTTTCCGGTCCAGGTGCCCATCCAGGCCATCGTGGCCGAGGCGGGGGCGAAGCGCACGGTGTGCGCCGCGAAGTCCTCGCGGGCGTGCTGCTGAACGCGCAAGGGGCGCAGGGCGCGCCACAGCAGGACGGCGAGCACCAGCCAGGGCGCCAGCGGCACCCACTGCAGCAGCACATGCGCGCCGGGGCCCTGGGGCAGGACCAGCGGCGTGAAGACGGTCAGCGCGGTGCTGGGCAGCAGGGCGATCAGTCCATCCACGAGCAGGGGACCCGGGGAGCCGTGCGGCGCGAACTGGTCCGCGATGGCCTGCCCGCCCAGCACGATCACGGCCAGAGCAGCTAAGGCGACCGCGACGACGCTGATCACCAGCGTCCGGTAGGTGCCGCGCGGAGCCTGGGCCTGAAAGAGGCTGCGATGCGTCCACACGAGGGCGATCACGGCCAGCGGGACCAGCACCGGGGCGATCAGGCGGGTGAGGACGGCCGTGTCTGAGGACTGCGGCACCGGGCTGGCGAGCACCGTCCACCACGCTGCCGCCAGGTGTGCGGCGGCCAGGGTCGCGAGCAGTCCTTGCAGGAGCAGGGTGCCGATGAAGGCGGCGTGACGGCCACGGCGCAGGCCGTCGGCGAGGATCAGCTGGATGCCCAGCGGGATCACCGCCAGCAGCGCGGCGCCGGGACCGGTGGAGGTGAGCACGTAGGTGCCGCGCGCGCAGTCGCGGACATGGTGGTCATCTGCGCACCAGGCCGCCACCTGCTCCGGCGTGAACGAGGACCCGGCGAAGAGGCCACGCACGCCGGCCAGGGGGCCCACCAGATGCGCAGAGTCGAGTGCGAGGACGGAGCCCAGCACCACGGCGCCGACCGCCACGGCGACCAGGACGCGCCGTTCCGAGCGGCTGCCGACCACGGCACGACCGGACGCCGGGTCCTGGTGGACCTGCCAGGCGGCGGCTGCGGCGCCGAGCAGCACGGCGATGAGCAGGAACGCGTCCTGGGGGCTGCCGGAGAACAGGGCGGTGGCTGCCGTGACGGGCAGCAGCAGGGTCATGACTCGGCGCCGCCACACCCCGGGCCAGGCCGCGGAGCCGGCGAGGACGGCGAACAGCAGACCACCCCAGGGGCCGAAGATCGCCGCCCGGGTGAGCTGTTGCGCCCATGCGGCATCGAACCACCCCACGGCGTGCACCAACAGCAGACACAGGCCGAGGGCCGCCAGGTGGCCGATGAGAACCCGCAGGGCGAACCGCCAGGATCCCGCGGCCCGCTCGGCGGGAGGACCCACCGCGGCGACGGCCAGAGCGGCCAGGACGTAGAGGTAGCCGTTGGGTGCGAAGGCGATCGAGGAGATCAGGTGGACCGGCTGTCCCGGAACGGTGGCCAGGAGGACGGCGTGGATTCCTGGGATGACGGGGGCCGCGAGGCACAACGCCAGCAGGATCACGGACACCGGCGCGTGCGCGAACCACGCCAGCACACGGGATGACGCGCGCGCGGCACGGCCACGGGTGGGCGTGGCGGCGTCGTCGGTCATGGGCCCTCCTGTGGTGTCCGTCAGGCACAGAGTAGAGGACGTTCCTGAGGGGCTAACGGGCATTCAGGCCGGACTCCTGGTCCGTTGCCGGGCGGAGAGGACTACTGTGAGCCGCATGCTGCACTGGACCGAGTTCGGTGATCCACGGGGCATACCGGCCCTGTACTTCCATGGCACGCCGTCCTCCCGGCTGGAGGCTCGAGCGCTGGACACTGCGGCCCGCGACGCCGGAGTACGGGTGATCTCGCTGGATCGCCCCGGGATGGGCCGCAGTCCACACATCGCTGGGCGGACATTGGTGCAGTGGCCAGGTCAGCTGGAACAGTGTCTGGACTGCTGGGGTCTGGAGCGGGTGGGCGTCATCGGCTTCTCAGGCGGCGGGCCGTATGCGGTGGCGTGCCTGGCCAGGATCCCGGAGCGGCTGACCGCCGTGGCGCTGCTGGCTCCGGCCGGATTACACACGGGTATCCCGTTCTGGAATCGAGTTCTCCCGCACCTGTACCTCCGCGCGCATGCACCTCTCGCGGCCGTGGTGGGACGGGTGCGGCGCACCCGCCGCGTCCCGGGGTGGATGACGGAGGGGACGACCGCGCCGCTGGTCTCAGCGTGGCGGGAGGCCTTCGCGCAGGGTCCGGCCGGCCCGATTCAGGACGAGGCCGTGATCAACGAGGACTGGTCCGGTCTGCTGCGGGAGGCCGCCCAGCATGTCACCGGCGAGGGTGGCGCGGCAGCCGGTGGCCCCTCGGATGGTCCCTGGTCAGGGGGTGTTCCGGTGCGCGTCTGGCAAGGCGCCCAGGACCGGGTGGTGTCGATCCGGCATGGCAGGTTTCTCGCCGGGGCCCTAGGTGCGCAGCTCACGGAGCTGGCGGGCGTGGGACACCGGAAGACGGTGGCGACCGCTGGAGCGGCCGCGGTGCAGTGGCTGCGCTCGCCTCGCTGAAGTCCGCCAAACAGAGAGCCGCCGCGCCGACGTCAGCGGCGCCGTCGGGCGCTGCTGCATACACCGTCCCGACGACGCCGCGGTCGGGAGCCTTAGGCCAGCTCGAAGCGTTCCTTGCCGCCGAGGTAGGGGCGCAGGGCGGCCGGGATGGTGACGGAGCCGTCGGCGTTCTGGTGGTTCTCGAGGATGGCCACGATCCAGCGAGTGGTGGCCAGGGTGCCGTTGAGGGTGGCGACCATGCGGGTGCCGCCCTTCGAGCCGTCTTCCTTCACGGTGCGCTCGCGCGCGTTCAGGCGGCGGGCCTGGAAGGTGGTGCAGTTCGAGGTGGAGGTCAGCTCACGGTAGGTGCCCTGGGTGGGGACCCACGCCTCGCAGTCGAACTTGCGGGCCGCGGACAGGCCGAGGTCGCCGGCGGCGGTGTCGATCACGCGGTAGGGCACCTCGATGGCGGCCATCATCTGCTCTTCCCACGCCAGCAGCCGCTGATGCTCCGCTTCGGCCTCCTCCACGGTGGTGTAGACGAACATCTCCAGTTTGTTGAACTGGTGGACGCGGATGATGCCGCGGGTGTCCTTGCCTGCCGATCCGGCCTCGCGCCGGTAGCAGGTGGACCAGCCGGCGTAGCGGATCGGGCCGTCGGAGAGGTCCAGGATCTCGTCCGCGTGATACCCGGCCAGGGCCACCTCCGAGGTGCCCACCAAGTAGAGGTCGTCCCGCTCGAGGCGGTAGATCTCCTCGTCGTGCTGCACATCGAAGCCGGTGCCCTGCATGGTCTCCGGGCGCACCAGGGTCGGCGGAATCACCGGGATGAAGCCGTTCTCCAGGGCCAGGTCCAGGCCGAGCTGCATGATGGCCAGCTCGAGGCGGGCACCCGCGCCGCGCAGGAAGGAGAAGCGTGCGCCGGAGACCTTCGCTCCGCGCTCCATGTCGATCGCGCCGATCAACTCGCCGATCTCCAGGTGGTCGCGGGGCTCGAAGCCGTCCGCGGTGAAGTCGCGCGGCGTGCCGACCTCCTTGAGCACGGTGAAGTCGTCCTCGCCGCCGGCGGGGATGCCGTCCACAATGCGATTCGGGAAGCCACGCTGCAGCTCCGCCAGGCGCTCGGCGGCCGCTCCGGACTCGGCCTCGGCGGCCTTCACCTGGCCCGCCAACTCCTTGACCTCGGCCAACAGCGCCTGCTTCTCGTCCCCCGAGGCCTGCGCCACCTTCTTGCCGAAGGCCTTCTGCTCCGCACGCAGCTCCTCGAAGCGCGCGATGGAAGACCGCCGCGACTCGTCCGCCTCGATCATCGCGTCCACGAGCGCGGGGTCCGCCCCGCGGGCTCGCTGGGAGGCACGGTAGGTCTCGGGCTGGTCGATGAGGTCTTTGACGTCGATCACGTGATTCAGCCTAGCGGGGAGCGCCGCTCGGCCCGCGAATCCGCGCCTGCCCCGCGCCTAGACTGGCGATCATGACCCTGGAGCTGGCTCTCGCCGTCGTCGCCCTCGTGCTCGCCGTGGCGCTCGGCGTCGTTCTCATCCGCCACGTCATCACCGTGCGCCGGTTCTCGCAGCACCTCGACAGCCTGCGCGAGGATCGCGACCTGCTGGTCACGCGCGTGGATGAGCTCTCTCAGCAGGTCGCGGACACAGCCGCGTTGACGCCCACCGGCCCGGAGATCGCGCTGATCTTCAACCCCATCAAGAACAATGCCGACGCGATCCGCCGTCAGGTGGTGGCCGCCGTGCGCGACTACGGCTTCGGCGAGACCCTGGTGCTGGAGACCGCCGCGGACGACCCCGGCACCCAGATGGCCCGCGACGCCCGCGCCGCCGGGGTCCGCCGCGTGATCGCCGCCGGCGGGGACGGTACGGTCCGCACGGTGGCCGAGGAGCTCGCCGGATCCGCGGTTGAGCTCGGCATCATCCCCCTGGGCACGGGCAATCTGCTCGCCCGCAACCTCGGCCTGCCCTACGCGGACCTGGACGCCTGCATCCGCATCGCCCTGCAGGGCGCCCCGCGCACCATCGACACCCTGGACGTGCGCCTCACCCACGACGACGGCACCCGGGTCCGCCACGCCGCCCTCGTCATCGGCGGGGCAGGCCTGGACGCCGACGTCATGAACGACACGCGCGATGATCTGAAGGCCAAGGCCGGGTGGATCGCCTACGGCGAGGCCGGCATCCGGCACCTACCCGGCCAGCGCCAGGACATCACCGTGAGCATGGACGGCGGCTCCCCGCGGCGCTACAAGATTCGCTCCGTGCTGGTCGCCAACTGCGGCCTGCTGCAGGGCGGTATGGAGCTGCTGCCCAAGGCACGGCTGGACGACGGGCTGCTCGACGTCATGGTCCTTTCCCCCCGCCACGTGTTCGACTGGGCTCGCATTGCGGCCAAGACCATCACGAAACACGGCATGAAGATCCCCATCATGGAGACCCATCAGGCCCAGCGGGTACAGATCCGCTTCTCCGAGCCGATGGCCTCTCAGCTCGACGGCGACGCCACCGGCCTGGTGACGCGCATCGACGCCCGCGTGGTGCCGGATTCGCTGCACGTCATGGCACCCAGCGACCCGGCCTGACGGCGGACGGGGGCGTGCGCGCCGGCGAGCTCGGCAAGGCGCCGTGAGGCGGCGAGGTTGCTGCTTAGCGACCCAGCAGGGACGCGACCCAGTCCTGACCGGCGCGATAGGCGTCATCGGTGGTGTGGCGGTCCACCGTGATCTCCCGGGCATCCGCGCGCGGGTAGGAGCCCAGGAACTTCACGCCCGGGAAGATCCGGTACAGCGCGGCCAGGGCGGCGGAGACGCGCTCCTCGGCGAGGTGGCCCTCGAAGTCGATGGAGAAGAAGTACTTGCCCAGGCCCGAGCCGGTGGGCCGGGACTCGATGCGGGACAGGTTGATCCCGCGGGTGGCGAACTGATCCAGGATCTCTCGCAGCGCCCCCGGATGATCCTCCGGCAGCGGCACGGTGATGGTGGTCTTGTCCGAGCCTGTCATGGCCGGCAGCGCACCCGCCCGGGAGACCAGGACGAATCGGGTGACTGCCCCGGGGGTGTCCTCGATAGCCTGGGCGAGCACCGGCAGGCCGGTCTGCTCGGCGACCAGCGGAGCGCAGACGGCAGCGTCGAACCGGGCCGGGGCGGCGTCGTCGTTGGTCGGCAGCAGGGCGATGGCGCCAGCCGCCGTGGAGGAGGCCGGCGTGAACTCCGCGTGCGGCACCGTGGCGGCCGCCCAGCCGCGGACCTGCGCCCACGCGTGGGTGTGCGTGGTGATCGAGCGGATCTGCTCGAGGGGCATCGGCTCGCGGCCCACCAGCACGAAGGTGATGGGCACGAGAACCTCGCGCACGATCTGCAGATCGTCATCCGCGGCGACCTCATCCAGGGTGGCGGTCACCCCGCCCTCCACCGAGTTCTCGATCGGCACCATCGCGTGGTCCGCCTCGCCAGCGCGCACGGCGGCGATCGCGGCCAGCACGGAGCCGGCGGGCACGCTCGTGCCGTCCTGCACGCCGGGGACCTGACGCAGGGCCGCCTCGGTGAAGGTCCCGGCCGGGCCGAGGAAGGTGTAGCGCTGGGTCACTTGACGGTGGGTTCGGCGCTGCCGTCGGCCTCCATGGGCTTACCGGCCTCCAGCCAGGCACCCGAGCCGCCGGCCACGTTCAGCGCCGTGTAGCCGCGGCCCACCATGAACTCCGCGGCGCGGGCCGAGCGGCCCCCGGTGCGGCAGATCACGTAGTAGTCCGTGTCCGGGTCGAGTTCCTCAAGGCGCTCCGGGAGCTGACCGAGCGGAATGTGCTGGGCCCCGGCGGCGCGGCCGAGCGTGAACTCGTCCTCCTCACGCACGTCGAGAATGGCGGCGTCGGCGGGGATCTGGTCAACGGTGACGGTCTCGAAGAGGCTCATGCGGGCAGTCTAGTGGCCGCCCGTGGCCGTGCCGCGGGGAGACCTATGGCGGTGGCGCGGGGATGTGCCCGTCGGTCACGTGTCCCCGGACCCCGCGCGCAGCCGGAACTCGGGGCTGCCGCATCCGCCGAAGCGCAGGGCGTAGAGCGAGGTGTCATCCCCCGCCTGGGTGAACGTTGCGTGCGCCGCGGTAGGTCCGTCCGCGACGGGTGCCGCGAGGACGGCGGTCTGATCCGCGCCAGCGCCAGTCTGCCTGCGAGATTCATGCTCTGTGCCTCCGTTCCCTCTGCTCCGCAGTCCGAGTTCCGTGTCACCAGTTCAGCGTCCAGGCGCCCGATGCGGCGTAGCTCACACGCTACGGGGTCTCGGGGCAAGCGTCGATGTCGTGCGCCGAGACGGGACCAACCCGCAATCCAGCCCGGGGGCTGCACACGACCGCCCGGCGTCGTCAGGTTCGAGCGCTAGCGTGGAGCCGCATGAGCAGCAGCACCGCAGCGAGCAGCACGCCGAACCGACCGTCGCCGAGCAGCCCGACGTCCGGCGTTCGGGACGTCCGCACCGCCCGACTGATGGACCGCAGCGCCGTCCAGCTGCGGGACGATCTTGCCGCCGGCACCGTGAGCGCCCGCGAGGTCACTGAGGCCGCCCTGGCTGCCGCAGAGGCCCACGCGGACCTCGGCGCCTTCACGGCGCTGGACCCGGACGCCGCCCGGGCTCGCACCGCGCAGCTCGATGACACGCCGCGCGCCGACCGTGGACCCGTGCACGGACTGCCGCTGGCCTTCAAGGACCTCATCGACGTGGCCGGCATCCCCACCCGCTTCGGCTCGGCACTGACGGCGGACGCGGCCCCGGCCACCGAGGATGACCCCCTGGTCCGCCAGCTGAGCGGGGCCGGCGCGGTGACCCTGGGCAAGACCACTGTCCCCGAATTCGGCCTCGACGCGCACTCGGACACCCCCGGTGGTGCCACCGCGCGCAATCCCCTGGACCCCTCACGCACCGCCGGCGGATCCTCGGGCGGGGCGGCCGCCGCGGTGGCCGCCGGCATCCTCCCGTTCGCCCCGGGCAGCGACGGCGGCGGCTCCATCCGCATCCCCGCCGCCGCCTGCGGACTCGTGGGACTCAAGCCCGGCCGCGGCACCGTGCCCACGGATCCGCACCTGGACTCGGTCCGCAACCTCACGGTCTCCGGCCCGCTCGCCCACACGGTGCCCGACGCCGCCCTGCTCTTCGATGCGATGACCACCACCGCTCCCGACGACGGCCGCGCCCTCGCCGATGTCCAGCGCACCCTCGCCCGGCTCGCCTCCGGCGATCCACCACGCCCGCTGCGGATCGGGGTCACGGCGCGATCCCCGTTCGCCGGACACCTCGAGATCAGCGTCGCCACCTCCGCCTGGGCCGCACTGACCCAGGCCGGCGCCCTGCTGGACGGCATGGGCCATGAGGTCGCCGAGACGACGCCGGACTACGGCCCGGACTTCCACCACAATTTCCGAGTCCTGTGGACCTCGAACCTGCTGCAGGCACCCCTGCCGCCGGATGCCGCCGAGCACGTCGGCGCGCTGGCGGCCTCCTTCCTGCGGGAAGCCTCGGCGCGCAGCGTGCGCGAGGTGCGCGACGTCGTCGGGAACCTCGAGGACTGGGCGCGCGGAGTGCGGGCGCAGTTCGCGAGCGTGGACGTGGTGATGACGCCGGTGCTCGCGTTCGCGCCGCCGGAGGTGGACAGCTTCCTCGCGCTCAGTCCCGAGGAGAACTACGTCCGGCAGTGCCAGTTCACCCCGTACACCTCGATGGTCAACGTGCTCGGCCTACCCGCGGTGTCCGTGCCGGTGTTTGACGACGAGCAAGGTCTGAGCTGGTCCGTGCAGCTGATCGGCCGGCCCGGCACCGAGGTCGAGCTGCTGTGCCTCGCGGCCACGCTGGAGGCGCGTTAGACGGCGACGCCGGCCACCCAGGAGGCGAGAATCCGCACGTACAGTGTCCACCCATCGACGCCCGCAACGGTGAGCTGCTGGGCATCGTCGTCGCGGAACACGGCAAACAATGAGGCGCGGTCGGAGGCGCACCACTCTGCCACCACGGCGCCCGTCACATCCACGACCAACCACGGGTTGCGCAGGCCATGCAGCAGGGAGATACCCCGTTCCCCTCCCGCAGCCACGTCCCAGGCCCCGTGGCCGGCGGACGTGCCCGGGTCGATCGGCGCAGAGGCGCGCACATCGCGCGTCCACCCGGCCTGGAGATCCGCCAGCGCGAGCATGGCGTAGGGCACCAGGAGAGAACTGAGCGCCACATATTCGGGTTCACTCTCCTCGGGGTCCACGCCCGGAGTGGTCTGCCAGATGACCAGCATGGCGTCACGCTGCTCCCGATAGGCCTCGATCCTAAGGTGGCGTCCGTGGCGCAACCCCTCGGCGATGAGCACCGGTCGGTTCCTCTCCAGAAACGCACGCTGCCCCACGCTGAGCTCGCTCCACGTCAGCACCCTGCCGAGCCGGGTCGGGCACGTGATCCACTCCAGCAGTTCGAGGACAGCCTGCCCTGAGCCTCGGACCGGAGCGATGACGGGGGCGTCGCGCTCTCGCATCGCCGCAGCGGAAGGTGCCGTATCGCCCGCCTCGTTGTCACCCGAGTGACACAGACTGTCCATGAGGTCATCGCACACGGTGCCGAGGTCGTCGGCGATCTGCTCATCATCGAACGTCAGCGTGCACTCGAAGGCGTGACCGGCAGCGACGGCATACCACCGGATACTGTGCACCGCATGGCCCTCTATGGACATCACCAGGTGGTGGCGCCGAAAGGACAACCCGGACTGGCTCCAACCGTGGTCAAAGGACAGTGTCATCGACGGCGTCTCAAGCTCCGCGGGCGGCCGGGCTTCGCGGGCAGCCACGTCCCCGACGCCGCCGTCCCAGGGGAAGTGGCGCAGCACAACGTTGGCCGTGACCAGCCGGTCTGCACTGCTCGGTTCGTCCGGTAGCGGGTCCAGCACCATCAGACCGTCCCGGGTGCCATCAGACACCAGGCCCCAGTGACCCGGGATGGACACGGTGAAGTCGCCCACGGGTACGTCGACGAGCCCTGGGCGATCGATCGACCCTATTCCGAACATCATCTCCTACTTCCCGCCCACGGTGACGATTCTCCGACGCACTGAAGTCCCTCATCAGAAACTCACAAGCGAGAGGTACGTCAGTGTGCGCGCGCAAGCGCCGGGAAGTGCACAAGAATTTCCTCGACGGTGGTCTTCTTCTTCAGCCGCGTGGGCTTGACCGTCACCGAGGACTCCCCGCCCGACGGTTCCGCTTCTTCAGCTCGTAAAAAACGTCCATCAGAGCGACAGCGGAGGGAGCCATGGAAGCCTGCGTGCGGATGCACGGTTCCGGATTAGTGAGTCCACCACCCTGGAACGGCCTGGCCGAATCCCAACGATTAGCCTTCCGCCACCCCTTCTCCGCCCAATCCTTGCGACTTACGAATAGGCAAACCTGAAAGGTGTGCTCCGCCTGCGGGCTCGCGCCACCCACACTCTTCACATCAGCCCAATCAATCGACCAATGGCGCGTCCACACCCGCTTCTCATCAAAGGTCACATGACGAGGACGGAAAACGCCCATCACGGCGAACGGTAAGTATAGAAGAGCTAAGGGCAGAGCGGCGATTGCAGCAGCACGCCATACCGGAAAGGCGGCAGAAACATCTTCAGGTGGCCAGAAAGCAACCCATACGAAAAGGCTCGTCGTTGACATAAATATGCCGAGAAGGACGATCCATCGCGCAGGGCGCACACGCGCTTGGACCGGCAGATTCTCAAGAATCTCCTCGACCGTGGCCTTCTTTCTCAGGCGCTGCGGCTTTGCCGTCATTTCTTTCCTCTCAACCAATTGAATGCCTTCTCAGCCTTGTCTCCGATCATTTCAGCGACGCTGTCCTTCTCTCCGTCGCCATCAGTGTCTCGGAAACCTACGTTCATGAGAACTCCTGTGGCAACCCCAACCAGGAGGCCGGCCACTGTGCCAGCCCCAGGAATCACGGAGCCAGCCACCGCACCGGCAGCGGCCGAGGCCAAGATCGTTGACCCAACGTTGCCCGCGGTCTGGGCCCCGGCCCGCATTCGCGCCTCGTGCTGGATCGCGTCCTCATCCCCGGTGTATTGCCCCGAGGCCCTAACATTGGCCTCGGCGCGCTGGCGTTCATCCTGGTACGTGAGACCCGTGCTGAGGAGCGTACCGTGTACTGCATCGATCTTCTGGGATCCTCCCTCTTGCCGCTGCGGGGGCTTCCACACGTGGGTGGCGTTGCTATTCGTACGAACCAGGAGATGGTCAACCGCACTCTCCACGAGGTTGCGTCAATGCTGTCCCTGCGCGAGCGGCTGTTCGAAGCCAAGGAGATCGACTCCATGGCCACGCTGCGCCGGCTGCATGCAGACGGCGATGTGCCCGAGCTCGGCAGTGCGGACATCTTCCTGGTTCTCGACGGCTACGGTCAGGTGAATGAGGAATACCCTGAGCTGACACCCATACTGAACTCCGTGATCGCCCGCGGGCCCGCCTACGGGGTCCACGTCATCACCTCGGTGTCGCGGCAGAACGAGATCCGTTCGACTCAGCAGACCTACTTCACACATCGGATTGAGCTGCGACTCTCGACGCCGTCAGACTCGGCCATCAACCGTCGCATGGCGGAGGAGGTGCGTGAGGACACCCCCGGGCGCGGCCTGTCCTCCTCGCGATTGCACGGTCAGATCGCGCTGCCCCGAATCGACGGCGACGCCGACCTCGCCACCGCGACTGCCGGGATGCTGGCTGCGGTCGAGCGCATTGCAGACTCGGCCCAGGGCCGGGCGATGCCCGTGCGCGTTCTCCCGGCCACAGCCCTGCGTCCGCGGCTGTCCGAACTCGATAACCCCCACCTGCTTCCTCTCGGATTGCTGGAACAAGATCTGTCTGGGAGGTCGTTGGACATCGAAGGGCGTGAGCGGCACCTGGTGGTCTTCGGTGACCCGGGAACAGGGCGCAGCAGCATGTTGCGCCAGTTCGGCGAGCACTTGGTCGAGACGCATTCGGACCAGGAGCTCATGTTCGTGGTCTTCGACCCCAGGGAGCAGCTCAAGGCCACCCTTCCGGAGGACTACGTGGCGGGATATGCCGGCAATGCCACCGTCGCCGTCCCACTCGGCGAAGCCCTGGTGCGCGAGTTGGAGAAACGATCCAGCCCGCAGACCGATGACGAGAATCCGATGCGGCGGGCCCGCATTGTGGTCATGGTGGACGACTACGACGTCTTGACCGGCTCTGGGGAGTCGCCGTTGGCGCCCCTGGTGCCCTACCTGCCGATGGCGGCCCAGTTGAAGCTGCACATCATCCTGTCCCGCAGGATGAAGGGCGCCTCAAGGGGGCTGTATGAGAAGGTCATGACCGCATTGATGGCCCAAGACGCCGCGACGTTGCTGCTCAGCGGTGACCGATCCGAGGGCATCATTCTGGACGGCTTGCGTCCGCAGCGCATGCCGGTGGGGCGCGGCATTCTGGTGGGCGGCTCCGGGCGCCATGACGTGGTGCAGGTCTTCACAGACCGGCGGGAACCTTGACGACATCAGCGCCGTGGCACAAGACTGAATGACGACGGGTTGGCGGGTTGGCCGGTTGGCGGGGCCACCCCGTCAACCGGGAGGGAATAAGAAACATGATTGCGGTGGAGATCACCCCGTGGGACGTACGGGAAGCGCTGGCTGGCGCACTCGCGGCGGGGCAGGACATGGAGACGAACAGCGTTGCGGTACGTATTGGCGGCGAACAGGTGGCACAGAGCTTCGGCACCGCGTCCCTCGCCCAGCAAGCCTTCCGCACCTTCTGGGCAGCGCGCGAGGAGCTCGGCCACCGCGCCGCAGATACTCTGGCCCACAATGCCGCGAGAGTCTCTCTCGCCTCGGGAGAGTTCGTGCGCATGGACGCGGATATGCAGACGCTGGCGGAACAAACCGTTTCCGCCGCGGAAGCTGCGGAGATCACCCGTGGGCTGGCGGGACCATGAGTGTTCCTCCTGTCTCGCCCCTCCCGGATCTGCGCGTGAACACAGCCGGTTTGCGCGAGGGCGCCCGGGCTCTGCGTGACTCCTCCTCACGCGTACGAGAGGCACTGAGTGATGCCCATGGCTCCTGGGCGGGGCTGCAGAGCGCGTATCGGCACGACGGCACGCAGGACAGAGTCCGGGAAGGCCTCGACGTGCTGAATGACCCGGTGGCGGACTGGGGTGATGCTCTGGTCCGTTGCGCAGACCGTTTGGCCGATTTCGCGGGAGAATGCGACGTGTTGCTCTTCCGGCGGGGCTCCCTCGAGATGCGCCGATCCGCCGTCGAGGCCCAACGGGCGGCTGCCATAGCCTCGGAGGACCCTGCCACGATTGCCGCAGCGACGTCGTCGGTCCAGCAGTTCAACGGTGAGGTCTCGGATCTCACGACGGTCTGGCAGCAGACTGATGCGGCGTGCGCGGCGGACATTGCCGGGATCGCCGGGGGCGAGTACGATGCGCTGCCGCCGCCCGGCGGTGAAGGGGGGACGAGCATCGACTGGTCAGGGCTGGGGCAGCGCATCGCGCTCGTGCTGCGGTCGAATGGCCCGGCGTTCAGACAGGCCGAGGCCGCGGCGGTGTTGGCGGAGGTCGAGGACCTGAGCGCCTCCGCATTCGTGACGTGGGTGCGTGCCAACCCGGGGCACGCTGCGGTCTTCCTCGAGTCATCTGCTCTTATCGACTGGCTGCGAGAGCGGCCCGACGTGGCACAGGCACTGGTCGATCGCTCCTTTCCCGCTTCGCCGCGGCCGGGGACGCCGGAAGCGGCCATGGCTCGCTTCGTGCACACCACCGAGGGAGCCGATCCGGCTACGGACCGCGGGACGGTTGTTGCCGTGCGCGAGCAGTGGGATCTCCTGGACGCTCGGGAGCAGACGTACCTGCTTTTCGCGTACCCCAACGTGTTCGGCAACATGAACGGCGTCCCGTTGGATCAGCGCGGCCAGATGGGGGCCGTCAACGTCCGTGGCCACTTGGAGAACGTCAACGAGCGTCAGCGCGAGCGTGAGGGACAGGCCACGTGGGAGGAGAGGATTCCTGGATATGACGACATGGTGGGACTCGAGTGGGCGCACCCCAAGGGCCACGTTCCGAGCTACGGCACGGCCCTCGCGCGTCAGCAGGCTGAAGATGCGTGGTTGATGGAGGGCGTGGAGCTGGGGCAGAATTCGAAGGGCTTAACGCTGGCCTGGCAACAATACGTTTCACCGACTGATAGCGTCAGGACAGATGAGCCGTCTTACCGAACGCTTTTTGTCGATACCTCCGGTCGGGGTCAAGTTGTCAGCATGCAAGGTGCTTTTTTCCGAAAGACGACCAACGTTAACACATTTACTCCGGGCGCGTACACGACCATGGCTGACGTTCAAAACTACAATCGCGCGCTCCACAGAATGACGGGTGAGCCTCGAAACGACACCGTTAATATCTACTGGGCGGGGACTGACTTCCCGGGGAGCTTCGATTCCCAAACCGGAGAGCAACTAGCGCTGAGCGTAGTCACCGACAACATGACATCGCGCTACAACACCGCCGGAGCGGCACGCTTGGCCACATTCGATCAAGCCGTGGATCTCGAGGCTGGCGAGGCGACGCAGACGACTATCGCACACTCTGCTGGGGCAGCGTTGGCGGGAACAGCTGAACGCCATGACTTTGGAATGACCACGGACAAGTTTCTCTACCTGGCCCCAGGCGGCAACGGGTACCAAGTGGGCTCACCCCAGGACACCGTCAACCCAGACGCAGATCGCGCCGTACTGCAAACGCGTGAGGACCCCATCAAGTTCGCGCAGCGTGCAGGCGGTGGCTTCCACGGCGGGTCCGTGTGGGCCGGGGGAGACCCCGTCAGGACGATGGGAGCCAAGGCCCTTGAGACCGGTATGACCAGCGACCCCGCCACGGGAGATTCCGTACGAGTCGGGGACCTTCCACACGGCGGTCACAGCGCACTATGGGAGCCCCGCAGCACATCGCGAGCGCAGATCGAGGCCTTCATTTACGGCGGCGATGTCATCGCGGAACTGCCCGACGAGGTGCGATTCGGCGGCAGCCGGGGCTATCTCATCGATGGTCTCGCGGCGAATCCAGAGTTGCGCAACTGGGATGATTTCGATGAGTATAAACGGCCTTACAGTGAGGTTTTCGAATGAAACGCTCCCGCCGCACATCCGCCATGGCAACGCTGGTCAGCCTGGCCATGCTCGCCGCCTGCACCAACCCCCAAGGAGGGGTCATGAACGAATCCTCTACCAGCAGTGATCCTCTCTCTCTCTCTCGGGCAGAGGGTGAGTATCTGGACCGGGTCTTCCCGGACATTGCCCGCTCCATGGGCGCCCTCTCCGTCACCAGATTGCACGAAAGGACTTGCAGCACCACGGCCATCAGCGGGCCCTCAGCCGCACGACACACGGCCTGGGTCGCCGACGCCGAGGTCGCCGTCGCCAACGAAGACGTCGCCATAAAAGTCGCCAAGAACGTTCGAGAACAAGCCGAACACTACGGCTGGACCACCGCAGAGAACCCCCGTGACGTCGGCGCCGACGGCAACTATGCCGGCCAACGCCTCCTCGGAGCCACACTCGAGGACCCCAACCTCGTCATGATCGTGCTCCTCGACAAGAAATACGACGGCACACCCATCGTCGCCACCGTCATCCACGGCCGCTGCTACGACATGCCCGAAGGCCACCGCATGACCCGATCAACACTGGACCCAGACTACGGATCCGCGAGCTCGGCTTATGTTGAGACCGACTCTCTCGACGACTACACCGGCCGCCCAGCACCCCTGCCCTCCTCCACACAAACACCTGCCCCGACCGGACCAGAGGGTGCCACGCCCCTGTACGTGCCGGAGGACCCGCGACGATGAACCGCGCCCCATGAGACGTCATCACCACGGAGTCCTGCGTGCGATCCTCACCGCCTGGGCCGCTCTGTGCATCTTGACGCTCACCGGATGCA
>JAUNTT010000005.1:15547-20748 GCA_030538555.1 Micrococcus sp. | reverse complement strand
GGGCGAGTACCTAGACCGGGTCTTCCCGGACATCGCCCGCTCCATGGGCGCCCTCGCCGTCACCGACCTCAGCGAGCAGACCTGCAGCACCACGGCCATCAGCGGGCCCTCAGCCGCACGACAGACCTCCTGGATGGCACGCGCCGAGGTCGGCGTCTCCACCGAAGACGTCGCCAACAACGTCGCAGAAAACATCCGCGAACAGGCCGAGCACTACGGGTGGACCACCGCAAAGAACCCTCGTGACGTCGGCGCCGACGGCAATTACGCAGGCCAACGCCTCCTCGGCGCCACACTCGAGGACCCCAACCTCGTCATGATCTTGCTGCTCCGCACGCACCAACAAGACGGCACCCTTCGAGTCGTCACCCAGATCCGAGGCCGCTGCTACGACATGCCCGAAGGCCACCGCATGACCCGATCAACACTGGACCCAGACTACGGATCCGCGAGCTCGGCTTATGTTGAGACCGACTCTCTCGACGACTACACCGGCCGCCCAGCACCCCTGCCCTCCTCCACACAAACACCTGCCCCGACCGGACCAGAGGGTGCCACGCCCCTCTACGTGCCGCAGGACCCGCCACAATGAGGCATCCCTGTCAGATCCCGACTCCAAAGAACGCCCAACACCGCCGAATACCTGGATAGTCACTGACCAGTGAAGCTGCCCGCGGTCTTCACGGCGGTGCTCATGGACACGCTCGCCTGAGTAATTCGGTCCCGCTGCCCACACGGTTCGGACCAGAGGGGAGCACGCAGTTAGTCCACCGTCTAGTCAACCGCTGCTCACCGGCGTGAGCCGTAGACGTATGACAACAGTGAAAGTCCACTACGCGAAAACTCAGCTCTCGGCGTTGCTCGCCCGCGTGGAGGCGGGTGAAAAGATTGTGATTGCCCGGGGCGACCGCGAAGTGGCGAAACTGGTTCCGGTCCGCCACGACGCTCGTGAACTCGGCTTCGGTACCGCGAATCGGAAAGCTACCTGGAGGCGCGGAATGGTTGCCCCACTGTGATCGCCAGGTCGCTCGTCTCGGGGCGCGCACCCTACCCATCACCTCGGCGCATGCCCTCCTCGCCGGACGTCTCGAGTGGGCTCATCGTGACCCGTTTGTTCGAATGCTCGCTGCCCAGGCCCTGCACGACGGCCTGGTCCTCTTCACACGCGACGCCGCCTTCCACGACCGACGCGCTCAGGGCCTGGAAACCCTCTGGTGACCGGGCCAGTGCGGCGTCGGCGGCGAGCACCGCTGCGACCTCCGGCTCGGCCTCACGGTGCCGACGCCTCGCCCTGGACCTCGGCAAGGAATCCGGAGAAGCCCCCCCCCGGGGTGCGGCCCCGCAGTCGGCCTGACGTGATCACGCGGGTAGGATCCGTGGCCACCACACTGGCACCCGCCACCGCGCGGCCCAGCGGACCTCGGTCTGCGCCGGGCATTATCGCCCCGGCCGCCATCACGCCCGCCATCATCACCCCCGCCCCCAGGACGGACTGGGCCACCAGCCAGCCGGCGGGCACCTGGGTGTCCGCGTCCAGATCGGGATCCTCCAGCAGGGGCAACCGCCCGACGCCCCCGCGCAGCCACGTCTGCTCGGGGGTCCCCTGATCGAGATGCGAGAAGCTCACCACGTCTGGCTCACCGCACCGTGCCGCGCACCCGGTCCGCGGCGATCAACCCGTCGGCATGGTTCAGCTCGCCCCGATCCACCGCCGCGGCGGCCTGGGCCAGGACGGTGGCGGCTGTGGACAGCAGTCGATCCACGCACCCGAAGCCAGCCAGCGCGATCGGGTCGGGGCGGCGGGCGGAGGGCGCCTGAATTGCGGCGCGCACGGTGCGCGCCACGTGCACCGCTCCGCCGAACCAGCGCGGGCCACGACGTATCCGTCACGCGCACCCCGGGGTCATCCAGGGACACGAGAAAGGCCTGCCGGTGCTCCGAGTCCGCCACTCGCGCGGTCACGACGGCGGCGGAGCACGAGTCCGCCAGGGAGCACCACGGCTTGGGCCCTCTCAGCCGCCAGGTCTGGCCCTGCCGCCGAGCCGTGGGGGTGACTCCCCCGGACTCCGAGGCGTAGACGCCCAGCAGCCCCGGCGGCGACCACGTCCTGCTCTGCCGCGGCCGCGACGAGCGGGTCCAGTGCAGCGGAGAAGGCCACCGAGTCGCCGGGGCACACCGGCGAGGGAACGCTTCGCCCCTGGTCAGCGCGACAATCGGGGGCCGTCCGCGCAAAAATCGGGGCGCCGTCGTGGTGATGGGAGTGACCGGTGACCACGCAAAGACCGGGCCGGGCGGAGCGAACCAGGCCGTGACGAGAGCGGCGAGGTGAGGCCGTCTTTTCTTGACACGTTCCAGAAAACCGAGTGTGATCGAGGACATGAGCACAACCTCGGTGGACACCTCGGACGAGGCAGCCCTGCTGCGCTCGGCCGGGCTGCGCGTCACGCGCCCCCGCCTCGGCGTGCTCACAGCACTGCGGCAGCACCCCCACGCGGACGCCGCCGTCGTGCTGAACGCCGTGAGGTCCGAACTGCCCACCGTGTCCCATCAGGCCGTCTACGACTGCCTGCATGTGCTCACCACGGCGCAGCTCGTGCGCTCCATCCAGCCGGCGGGATCCACCGCCCGGTACGAGATCAACACCCATGACAACCACCACCACCTGGTGTGTCGGGAGTGCGGGGTGGTGGCCGATGTTCCCTGCCACACCGCCAACGCCCCGTGCCTGAGCGCGGTGACCGACCACGGCTTCGCCATCGACGAAGCCGAGGTCTACTACTGGGGGCTGTGCCCCACCTGCTCCGGCGGCGCCACCCGCGCGCAGCAGAACTGACGAAGTCGAAAGGACGAGTGATCATGACGAATCAGCATGACGAGACCACCACCGTCGGCGAGATGACCGAGACCCAGGCCACGGGCCTGCCGGATCAGCCCGTCGCCGAGGGCAAGTGCCCGGTGATGCACGGCGAGTCCACCAGCCTGCCCCACCCCACCTCCGGCGACGCCAACCAGCAGTGGTGGCCCAACCGCCTGAACCTCAAGATCCTGGCCAAGGAACAGCCGGTCATCAACCCGCACGACGCGGACTTCGACTACGCCGCCGCCTTCGAGGCCCTCGACCTGGCCGCCGTGAAGAAGGACCTCGCCGAGGTGCTCACCACCTCCAAGGACTGGTGGCCCGCCGACTTCGGCAACTACGGCCCCTTCATGATCCGGATGGCCTGGCACTCCGCCGGCACCTACCGCTCCGCCGACGGCCGCGGTGGCGGCGGCACCGGCCAGCAGCGCTTCGCCCCCCTGAACTCCTGGCCGGACAACGGCAACCTGGACAAGGCCCGCCGCCTGCTGTGGCCCGTGAAGAAGAAGTACGGCCAGTCCCTGTCCTGGGCCGACCTGATGATCCTGGCCGGCAACGTGGCCCACGAGATCATGGGCATGCCCACCTTCGGCTTCTCCGGCGGCCGCGTGGACGCCTACGAGCCCGAGGACGACGTGTACTGGGGCCCCGAGACCGAGTGGACCAACGGCGGCGACGCCCGCTACACCGGCGAGCGCGACCTCGAGAACCCGCTGGCCGCCGTCGAGATGGGCCTGATCTACGTCAACCCCGAGGGCCCCGAGGGCGAGCCGGATCCGAAGAAGTCCGCGCTCGACATCCGCGACACCTTCCACCGCATGGGCATGGACGACGAGGAGACCGTCGCCCTGATCGCCGGTGGCCACACCTTCGGCAAGACCCACGGCGCCGGCACCGTGCCGGACCACGTGGGCCCCGAGCCCGAGGCCGGCGAGCTGGAGCAGATGGGCTTCGGCTGGAAGTCCAGCTACAAGTCCGGCAAGGGCCGCGACGCCATCACCTCCGGCCTCGAGGTCACCTGGACCTACCACCCCACCCGCTGGGACAACGAGTTCTTCCACATCCTCTACGCCTACGAGTGGGAGCTCATGGAGTCCCCCGCCGGTGCGAAGCAGTGGCGTCCCGTCAACGGCGGCGGCTCGGACATGGTGCCCGAGGCCGACGGCAACGGCCGCCGCGAGCCCCGCATGCTCACCTCGGACCTCGCCCTGCGCTTCGACGAGACCTACGACGCGATCTCGCGGAAGTTCAAGGACGACTTCGACGCGTTCCAGGACGCCTACTCCCGCGCGTGGTTCAAGCTGACCCACCGTGACATGGGCCCCATCTCCCGCCACCTCGGCCCCGAGGTCCCGCAGGAGGAGCTGCTCTGGATGGACCCGATCCCCGCCCCGGCCTCCGTGCCCGGCGAGGCCGAGATCCAGGCCGTCAAGGACGCCGTGGCCGGCGCCGGACTGTCCGTGACCGACGTCGTGAAGACCGCCTGGGCGGCTGCCTCGACCTTCCGGCACTCCGACTTCCGCGGCGGCGCCAACGGTGGCCGCATCCGCCTCGAGCCGCAGCGCTCGTGGGAGGTCAACGAGCCGGCGGTGACCGGCCCGGTCATCGAGGCCCTGTCGAGCATCGCCGAGGAGCATGGCGTGTCCTTCGCCGACACCGTGGTCCTGGCCGGCAACTGGGCCGTGGAGCAGGCCGCTGCCGAGGGCGGCGTGCAGCTCACCGTGCCCTTCACACCCGGCCGCGGCGACGCCACCCAGGAGCAGACCGATGAGCACTCCTTCGGCTACCTCGAGCCCAAGGTGGACGGCTTCCGCAACTGGGATCCGCGCGGCAACAAGGAGTTCCCCTCCGAGTTCGCCCTCGTGGACCGCGCCAACCTGCTCGGCCTCTCCGCCCCGGAGCTGACCGTGCTGGTGGCCGGCCTGCGCGTGCTCGGCGCCGTGGTGGGTGAGCAGCAGCGCGGCGTGTTCACCGAGAACGTGGGCGTGCTGTCCAACGACTTCCTCGTGGCGATCACCGACATCGACACCCAGTGGGAGAAGGTCTCCGAGGGCCTCTACCGCGGCACCACCGCCGACGGGAAGACCCTCGAGGGCACCCGCGACGACCTCGTGTTCGGCTCGAACTCCGAGCTGCGCACCGTGGCCGAGGTGTACGCCGCCGACGACGCGAAGGAGAAGTTCGTGCGCGACTTCGCCGCCGCCTGGGCGAAGGTCATGGACGCGGACCGCTTCGACGTGAAGTGAGCCGCCTGCCCTGCGCGGGTTGACCTGACCCGCTAGGACTGACCCCACCCCCTCGCTTTTCGGGTCGAATCTCGGCGTTCTGAGTACCCCAGAGCACC
>JAUNTT010000005.1:5182-15537 GCA_030538555.1 Micrococcus sp. | reverse complement strand
GTCCGGGGTGGGCCGGGGCGCGGCGAGCTGCGCGGGCATCGAGCACGACATTCACGCCGCGGTACAGGGCGTGCCACAGCCACTCGAACGGGCCGCGGGAGAAGAACCGCAGCCACAGCAGGCTGAACAGCACGAGTCCCGCGGCCAGGCCGGCGTAGATCCCCAACGTCCACCACGTCACGTTCGGCCCCGCGATCAGGTTCGCCACCCCAAAGCCCCAGTCGTAGAAGATGACCGAAGCCAGCAGGTTCTGCAGGATGTAGCAGCTCAACGCCATGCGCCCCACCGCCGAGAGGCACGTTCCGATCACCCCGGTGCGCGTCCGACCCACATAGAACTGCGCCACGAGGGCCAGGACGCCGAAGGCCACCATCGCCGAGGTCACGTAGCGGGTGGTGAGACCGAACTCGTCGTTGAGTCCGAGACGCAGGAACCAGTCCAGCGGCAGACCTACACCGAAGCTCAGCAGCATGATGCGGCGACGCAGCCGGGCACCGTGCGCCTCGAAGACGCCGGCCCGGTAGAGATGCGCGCCCACGAGGAACAGCCCCAGGCCCATCAGGAGCATGACGGGGATCTCGGCTCGACCCTCCATGAAGTGCTCCCAGCGGTAGGCCACGCCCGCCCAGTACGAGTCCACGTTGCCGGCCCCGATCTTCTCGGCCCAGCCGCCCATGCCGCCCAGCGGTGCGCCCTGTCCCACGGGCACGCCGCCCTCCAGAGTCCCGCCATCGTCCACACCAGCCCAGTCGTCGTCGCCCTCACCGAGGCCGGCGAAGATCAGGCCGAACACGAACATCAACAGATCGATGCCCACGATCACGACCACGTGGACGCTCACCCCGATGATCATCCAAATCTTCTGCGCCCGGGGACGGGTGATCATGATCGCGGACACCGCGAGCGCGGTGAGGCCGTAGCCCATGAGGACGTCGAACTCGAATACGAACAGGTAGTTCAGCGCGCCCTCGACAATCAAAATACCGGCCCGCCATGGGTAGCGGCCGGGCCACCCGGCGCCGCGACGCAGGGCTGACTGCCGCTGAATTTCCAGCCCGATGCCGAACATGATGGTCAGCAGTCCGATGAACTTCCCGTCGGTGACCAGCCCGAGCCCCGTCTCCACCATGACGGCCGCATTCGAGGGTTCGACTCCGGCCTCCGCCACGTCCTGGCTGTGCCCGGCCGAGGAGAAGATCCAGATGTTGGTCAGCAGCGTGCCCAGGATGGCGATGCCGCGCAGCACGTCCAGGGCGAGAAGTCGCCGCGGGGAAGGTGTTGGGGTCGCCGCCGGAGCAGGAGCCGGAGCGGGCGGTGCGGAGGTGGGGGACGTCGTCGTCGTGATGGGCCCTGACGTGGGCGCCTCCCCTGTGGACGTGACGGTGGTGGTGACGCGGCTGCGCACTGACGTTCCCCTCTCCCCGGGAGGACTGTCCTCCCCACTGCGCTACACAGCTTAATCACAGCCTCTGACTGTTTCCTGAACGCAACGTCTCGAAACAGACACGACTTTCTGGCACTTTCCCCTTCACCCATCCCGCAGCCCGTGCCAAGGTGGGACACATGAGCACCTCGACGCCCGCCGCGCAGCGCGCCGGCACCCCCGCCCAGGCCGACGACCTCATCGACGTGGAGGCCCTGCTGCGAGCGTATCGCGACGGCTCCCCCGACCTCTCCGACCCGGAACAGCGTGTGGTGTTCGGCACCTCCGGCCACCGCGGGTCCTCGCTGAAGAACTCGTTCACTGACCCGCACATCGCCGCGATCACTCAGGCGATCGTGGAGTACCGCGCCCGGCATGGCATCACCGGTGCCGTGCTCGTGGGCCGCGACACGCACGCCCTCTCCGGGCCCGCGCAGGACACGTGCGTGCAGGTGCTGCTCGCCAATGACGTGGACGTGATGGTCGACTCCCGCGGCGGCTTCACCCCCACCCCCGCGGTCTCGCACGCCATTCTCCACCTCAATGCCGGCCGCGACCTCACCGGGCAGGGCTTCTCCGCCGACGGGGACAACGCCGGACTCGTGGACGGCATCATCATCACCCCTTCCCACAACCCCCCGGCCGACGGTGGCTTCAAGTACAACCCGCCCCATGGCGGCCCCGCGGATTCCGAGGCCACGAATGGGATCGCCACCCGCGCCAATGCGCTGCTCGAGGCCGGGCTGGAGGGCGTGCGCCGGATCGGACCCGACGACGTCGCCGGCCACCCGCGCTACGGCAGCTTCGACTTCCTGGACCGTTACGTCACGGACCTGCCCGACGTCGTCGACATCGACGCGATCCGCGAGGCGGGCGTGCGCATCGGTGCCGACCCGATGGGCGGAGCGTCCGTGGACTACTGGAAGGCGATCGCGCAGCGCTGCGGGCTCAAGCTGACCGTGGTCAACCCGGAGGTGGACGAGCAGTTCGGCTTCATGACCCTGGACTGGGACGGCAAGATCCGCATGGACTGCTCCTCGCCGGCCGCCATGGCGTCGCTGATCACCCGCATGACCCCGGATGAGAACGGCGAGGCGCCCTTCGACGTCGCCACGGGCAACGACGCCGACGCCGACCGCCACGGGATCGTCACTCCCGATGGCGGGCTCATGAATCCGAACCACTACCTCGCGGTGGCCATCGACTACCTCTACCGGCATCGCACGCGCTGGCCGCAGGACGCCGGGGTCGGCAAGACCCTGGTCAGCTCATCGATGATCGACCGGGTGGCCGCCGACCTGGGACGCGACCTCGAGGAAGTGCCCGTGGGCTTCAAGTGGTTCGTGCCGGGGCTGCTCTCCGGGACGGGCGTGTTCGGCGGCGAGGAGTCCGCAGGTGCGTCGTTCGTGACGATGGACGGCGCCCCCTGGTCCACGGACAAGGACGGGATCATCCTGTGCCTGCTGGCCGCGGAGATCATCGCGGTCACCGGCACCAGCCCCTCCGAGCTGTACCGGGACCTCGAGGCCCACCACGGCTCCCCGGCCTACGCGCGCGTGGACGCCCCTGCGACCGCAGCGCAGAAAACCCGGCTCAAGGAACTGTCCCCCACCGATGTCACCGCCGAGACCGTGGGCGGGGAGCAGATCCTCGCGATCCTCACGCAGGCGCCGGGGAACAATGCGCCCATCGGTGGGCTCAAGGTGGTCACCAAGAACGCCTGGTTCGCCGCCCGCCCCTCCGGCACCGAAGACGTCTACAAGATCTACGCGGAGTCCTTCCTTGGCTACGAGCACCTCGCCCTCGTGCAAGCCGACGCCCAGGCGCTGGTCGATGCCGTGATCGGCTGAGCTGCGGCAGGGGCGGTGCCGGGGCGGAGCCGGGAGCGCTCTGAGCCGTCAACCTCCGGTTTGCATCACAACCTCCCGCGAAAACGGGGGGTCGTGATGCAAACGGGCGGTCACAGCGAGTCATGCCGCTCAGAAGTCGGCGATGACCAGCTTCTTCATCTCGAGCATCTTCTCGAAGGCGCCCGGGCGAGACATGAGCTCCCCCATCTGCTGCGGCACGATCTGCCAGGACACGCCCCAGCGGTCCTTGAGCCAACCGCACTGCTCGGCCGCGGGGACCGCACTCAACGCATCCCAGAGCCGGTCAATCTCGTCTTGGTCCTCGCACTGCACCATCAGGGACAGCCCCTCGGTGAAGGTGAAGTCCTGCTCCACGGCCGAGTCCATCGCGGCAATCCACTCACCGCGCAGCTGTACGTCCGCGAACACGATCGAGTCCTCGGTCACCGGGCCACCCTCGGGTGCCCCACCCAGCTGGCCGTAGGTCACACGCTGGCCGGGGGCGGCGTCGTCGAACACGCGCAGGTAGTGGTCCAGTGCCTCCGCGGCGCGATTCTGCGCGGGGCCGCCGAACATCAACTGCGGGACGATGACGGGGCGCGGATCGCCAGCGGCGTCCGTGAGCATGAGCTGCCAGCTCACCCCGTAACGGTCCTCGACCCAGCCGTAGTGCGGCGAGTGGGGGTAGGCGCCGAGGTCCATGAGCACGCGGCCGCCGTCGGTGAGCGCCGCCCACAGCGTGTCCAGGGTGCCGCGCGGGTCCTCCATCTGGGAGGGGTCTGCGTTGACGAAGAAGCTGATGGCCGGGGTGGGAGCGAACTCGTTGCCCGCGTTGACCAGAATGAAGCGGTGACCGGCGAGGTCGAGCTCCTGGGTGAGCGTCTTGCCGGCCAGGGGCTCCTGGAAGTCCAGCAGCCCTTCCGTGGGGTAGCGGTCCCTGCGGACGTGGGCCGTGCCGGGCAGGTGAGCGAAGGCGGCGAGGTAGAACTCGGCGGCCTCATCGGCGGTGCCGTCGCACCAGATGTTCGGGACAATGCGCTGCATGGCGCTGACGCTACACCCCGACGGCTCGACCTCCGCTTTGCATCACGACCCCCCGTTTTTGCGGCAGGTTGTGATGCGAAACGGAGGTCGAAGCGGTCCGGGGTAACGGCAGGGCTGTGGACCCGTGTTCAGGGCAGGTCTGTCTGGCACCGAGGTGGCCCTCAGCCCGCGCGGCTACGCTCGAAGGATGAGCACCTCCGAGCGTGAGACCACCCACCACGACGACGTCGACACCGATCTCCGCGCCGAGGAAGCGGCCGCTACGGATCAGGGAGCGGACACGGCACCCGTGGAGGCCGAAGAGCCCACCGCGGCCGAGGATCAGGAGTCGGACCCGGCGGGTGACGAGGACCACGCCGAGGACCACGCCGGGGAGGATGGGGAGGACGAGGAACTGCGCGAGCACCTCGACACCTCCCTGCTGCCCGTCATGCCCACCGGGCCTCGAGCGGAAAAGCCGAGCGACGCCGTCGTGCGTGTGCGGGCCGCCGCGCGATCCCGGGCCGCGCATCCACGCCGGATGCGGGTGCATCAGCTCAAGGCGCTGCGTCGACTGCTCGAGGAGAACGAGCAGCGGATCCTGGATGCTCTTGCCGCGGATCTGGGCAAGTCGCCGATCGAGGCGCTGCTCACGGAGATCATGTCCGTGCGGCAGGAGGTGGATCATGCGCTGCTGCATCTGACGGACTGGATGGATCGCCGTCCCGCGAAGCTGCCGCTCGCGCTGCGGCCGGCCCACGCCGAGGTGCAGGCTCGACCCAAGGGTCTCGTGCTGATCATCGGTGCGTGGAACTACCCCGTGCAGCTGCTGCTCGCGCCGCTCGTGGGGGCGCTGGCCGCGGGCAACACGGTGGTGCTCTCCCCCTCGGAGAAGGCCTCCGCGACCAGCACGCTGCTGCGCGAGCTGTTGCCGCAGTATCTGGATTCGGCGCTGATCGCGGTGGTGGAGGGCGGCAAGGACTGCAACACCGAGCTGCTGACCCACCCGTGGGACCACATCCTCTACACGGGCGGCGAGCGCGTGGGGCGGATCGTCTACGAGGCCGCGGCGAAGACGCTGTCCCCGGTGACCCTCGAGCTGGGCGGCAAGTCCCCCGTGGTGGTGACGCCGTCGCGCAATGCCACGGCTATGGCGCGGCGGATTGCGTGGGGCAAGTTCACCAATGCGGGCCAGACCTGCGTGGCGCCGGACTACATCCTTGCGGTCGGCGAGGAGGCGGAGCGCGAGCTGCTCACCCACCTGCCTCGCGCCATCACCGAGTTCTATGGTGAGGACCCCCAGGCCTCCAATGACTACGGCCGGCTCATCTCCACCGAGCACGCCCAGCGGCTGAAGGACATGCTGGACGACGCCGTCGCCCACGGTGCCCGGGTCATCGCCGGGGGTCGTGTGGACCCGGTGCAGCGGTACATGGCGCCGACCGTGGTGGCCGACGTCGCCCCGGACTCGCCGCTGATGGCCGAGGAGATCTTCGGGCCGATCCTGCCGATTCTGCGGGTGGACCACTTCCAGGAGGCACTGGACTTCATCACGGATCGCCCGCATCCGCTGGCCGCGTACCTCTTTACCGACCGACCCCGGTACCGCCGGGCCTTCGAGGATCAGGTGAGCGCCGGCGTCGTGAGCACGGACGTCACCCTGGTGCACGCCGGGATCACGACCCTGCCCTTCGGCGGGATCGGCGCGTCCGGGATGGGCGCGTATCACGGCATCTACGGGTTCGAGACGTTCTCCCACCTGCGCCCGGCGCTGACGAAGTCGGATCAGGTGGACACGCTCAAGGCCGTGTATCCGCCGTATGGGTGGCTGAAGCGGCGGACCATTCCGAAGATGCTCTGAGGCGGGTGGGTGCGGGTTGGCGCGGCGACCGCGTGGGCCCTGGCGGGTCAGCGCTGCGGCCAGATGCCGCGGCGGGTGAAGACCTCTGCGAGGACGTCGGCGCGGTCGGTCATGATGCCGTCGACGCCCAAGTCCAGGAGGCGTTCCATTTCGGCGGCGTCGTCGATCACCCACACGTGCACGGGCAGCCTGGCGGCGTGGGCGCGCCGGACGAAGCCGGGTGTGACCACGGGGATGCGGCCGTAGTTCACGGGGACTTGAAGGCAGTCGATCTGCGCGGCGGCACGGCGCAACCAGCGCGTGAGACCGAGCGGGCCGAGGGTCACGAACGCGGCCATCGCGGCCATGCCCGGGGAGGTGGCTAGACGCCGGGGGCCGGTGGCGCGGTGGCTCAGACCCCGACGGCGCAGCTCGCGTCGCAGGACTGCGCGGCGGGAGTCCTGGAACGCGGCGATGAGCACGCGGTCCCAGGCGTCGTGCTCGGTGAGCACATCCAGCATGGCGGGCACGGCCGCGGCGTCCTTGAGGTCCACGTTGAAGCGGACTTCCGGGAACGTGGTGAGCAGGTCCGCGAAGCGCAACAGCGGTTCGCCGCCCACGCGGACGGGTACGAGCTGCGCCCACGTCAGCGCCGAAAGCGGCCCGGTGCCGGTGGAGACCCGGTCGAGAGTCTCGTCATGGAAGCAGACGAGGACGCCATCGGCGGTGGTGCGCACGTCCAGTTCGAGGTGGGAGAAGCCAGCATTCACGGCGTGGGTGAAGGCGGCCAGCGTGTTCTCGCGGGTGACATCCGCACCGCGATGCGCGAAGCCGATCGGCCAGCCGTGGCGGCCGGGCAGCGAATCGCGCAGGTACGCCGGGGCGGTGGTGGACGCGGCGGGGGCCATGGGGTGTGGGCTCACGTGTTCAGGCTAGGCGGCGGAGCGCGTCGAGGACACGACCCGCGAACTGCGGACACTGAGCCTGACGGAGTGCTTCGTCCAGTTGGGCACCGCGAGCTCTACTCGACCAGTAGTCGAACTGAATCTTGGTGATGGGCAACAGGCAGTCCGGGTTGGAGTCCGTCACCAACATAAAGAAATCGTCGGGTTTGATGACTTCGTAGTACTCCTCATTCGGCGTCGTGGTGAAGTTTGTCGCCCGATACTCAGTCAGCACCCGGTCTGCCCGACCTGCGACGGCGGCAGCGTGCACGGGGTAGTCGTGTGCGTCCGTACCAGAGAACGGCAGATCGCCCGTCAAGTCGCCGATCACCTCGTCCATGACATGAGTCAACTTCTCCACCCGGTCTCGAATGGCTCGGAAGTCCTCGAAAGCCGCCCGGCGCTCGGCCATACGCTTATCTCGAAGCCGCATGACATCGGCGCGCTTGAACCGGGCGTGGCTGCCGACCTTAAAGCTGTCGATCCGTCCCTCGTGGACCCACTTCATCAGGATTGGACGGGAGACGCCGAGCATGTCGGCCGCGACAGTGCTGGTGAGCTCGTCCGGCACGCGACCGATCGAAGCCTCGCCGTTCTTGGCCACCGACGTCAGGGTTGCCATGAGCATCCGCTGAATGCCTTCGGGGAGCTGAATTTCCGCACCCTCCGCATCACGCAGCACGAGGGTTGCTCCGCGTGGGCGTGGAGTTTCGCTCGCCATCGTCCGGGCCCAGAGCGCACGGACCGGTACTCGCCATGCTCCTCGCTCAGGCCTCAGTCTCCCGGGCTTACTCCCCCGCGTCCGGCAGCGAAAGCATCGGCCGGTGCTCGTAGAACGTCTGCAGCACCACGGTGGTCCGAGTGTTCACGGACGCGGTCTGGCGAATCTCGTTGACGAGCGCCTCGAGCTCCCGCGGTGAGCCCACGCGCACGAACAGCATGTAGGCCGCGTCCCCAGCCACGGAGTGGCACGCCTCGATCGCCGCGATGGACTCGAGGAGCTCGGGGGCGTCGTCGGGCTGGCGCGGGTCCAGCGGGGTGATCTCGATGAATGCGGCCAGCGGCTTGCCCACGGCCTCGGGGTCGAGGAGCGCCTGGTACCCGGTGATGACACCCGTGGACTCGAGCTTTCGCAGGCGCGCCTGCACGGCGGAGGAGGACAGCCCGACCTGATCGGAGAGCTGGGCGAGGGTGGCGCGGGGGTCGCGGGAGACCTCAGCGGCCAGGCGTGCGTCCACGGGGTCGACCATGCGCGGAACACTAGCAGGCACGGTTGACACCACCCCGCTTCCCGGGGATTCTACTGTCAGTGGTGCCAGCCACCGGATATTTTCCGCCCAGACCCTCGACAGGAGGCGACCATGTCCACTTCCCTGCACACCCCGCAGACCGTGATCGGCGAGCCGGAGGTCCTCGAGGACGTGCGCGCCGACGTCGCCCCTGCGCTCCAGGAAGTCGCCTCCGTCGCCGCCCACCCAGCCTGGCTACGCCTCAAGGCCGCCGTCACCGATCTGCAGGACCTGCAGGCCCAGGACGGCTCTGTGCCGGACGACGCCGACCACGCCGCCGCCCGCGGCCACGTCGAGACCATCACCGCCGCCGTCGCCGAACTTGCCCCGCTCTTCCCGCACGACGCCGCCTACCTCGCCGCCCTGCCCGGCGACTTCGCCCGCTGGCAGGACACCGGCTTCGGCGTGCCCGACTTCCTGGACTCCCTCGTGGCGTTCCAGCCGCAGGAACACCGCGCGGACGGCGTCCGCCACCTCGTGGTGTTCCCCATGTACACGCAGAACGGCTCATCCTCCCGCCACGTCGAGGCGCTGCTGGTGGAGACGATCTGGCCAGAGTTCATCGCCGACCTCGAGGCCAGCGACTACGGCAACCCGCTGTTCCTCTCCCTGCGGCTGCTCGACTTCACCCCGGGCTACGAGACGAACTCGGCGGTGCTGTTCCCCGAGACCGTCGCCATGCGCGAAATCCCCGCGTTCACGTGGGGCGCGATCTTCCAGGACCGCGAGGCCGCCCGTTTCCGGCGCGTGGTGTCCGCAGCCGCAGAGATCACCCACCTGGACCTGCCCGACGACGCCGCTGAGCTCGTCGCGGATCAGGACCTGGCCGAGAAGACCTTCGTGATGTGGGACCTCATCCACGACCGCACGCACATGCGCGGCGACCTGCCGTTCGACCCGTTCATGATCAAGCAGCGCATGCCGTTCTTCCTCTACACCCTGGAGGAGATGCGCTGCGACCTCACCGCGTTCCGTGAGTGCGTGCGCCTCGACCGCGCCCTCTCGGCTCGCGCGGCCGCCGGTGAGCAGCTCACCGACGTCGAGGCGCGGACCCTGCGCCACGCGAAGCTCGTGCAGTACGCGATCCTGTTCGACCGCGTCTTCCGCTTCGCGCTCACCGGCTCGCGTGTGCGCAACTACGACGGCCTGGGCGGCCAGCTGCTCTTCGCCTGGCTGCACCGCCGGCACGTGGTCCAGTGGCGGGACGTGAAGCTCGCGGTCGACTGGGAGCGGCTCGCGGAGGCCGTCGTCGAGCTCGGGGACGCTATCGACCAGCTCTACTGGGAGTCCATCGACCGCCCCAAGACCGTGCACTGGCTCCAGGCCTACGAGCTCGTCGCCTCAGTGGTGGCCCCGCACCCGGCCTCCGTATGGGCGCGGGGGCTGCCCCGCGAGGTCCTCGCCGGGCCACCGAAGGGGATGACGGACCTCGTGCTCGACGACGAGTTCCCCCTGTCCATGTTCTTCGAGGCGCTCGAGAAGAAGATGCGCGACGTCATCGCCTCCACCGCCGGCATCCGCGCCGTGGACGCCTGAGCCGTGGGGGAGCTGACCGGACGCACCGTCCTGATCGCCGGGGCCACGAGCGCCGCCGGGCGGGCGGCCACCCGTGCCCTCCTGACCGCGGGCGCCAGCGTGGTCGCCACCGGCCGCGACGCCGACCGCCTCGCACCCCTGGCCTCGCTGGGGGCGGAGACCGCGGCCCTCGACCTCACGGACGAGACATCCGTGCGCGGGCTGATGGAGCACCTGCACAGCCGGGGCGTGCGCCTGGACGGCGTCCTGCACCTCGTGGGAGGCTGGCGCGGCGGCGGCGGGCTCGCGGGGCAGTCGGAGGAGGACTACCGTGCCCTCGAGCACTCCTTCACCGCGCTGCGGCACGTCACCCGCGCCGCCGACGAGGACCTGCGGGCCTCTGACGCCGGCCGGCTCGCCATCGTCTCCTCGACGGCGGTCGCCCGCCCGCTCGCGGGTGGGGCTCCCTAC
>JAUNTT010000005.1:0-5170 GCA_030538555.1 Micrococcus sp. | reverse complement strand
GTGGCCCAGGGCTGGGCCACGGCGGCCCGCGAGGCGGGCACCGGACCGACCGGGGCCGCCGTCGTCATCCGGGTGAAGACCCTCGCCGGGCTGGAGCAGCAGCTCGCTGAGCGGTTCGTCCGCCTGTGGTCCGCCGACGCGGGCCGGATCAACGACTCGATCCTGGAGCTCCAGGAGAAGGAGACCGCCTGACATGCAGCAGATCCACGACCCGCGGTCGCGGGGCTTCGCCTCGGACAACTACTCCGGCGTGCACCCGGAAGTGCTCGCCGCGATCGTCGAGGCCAACGGCGGCCACCAGACCGCGTACGGCGAGGACGCCTACACGGCGCGGCTGGCGGAAGTGGTCCGCGGCCACTTCGGTGAGGACGCACAGGCGTGGCCGATGTTCAACGGGACGGGGGCCAACGTCGTCGCGCTACAGTCCATGATCCCGCGCTGGGGCGCCGTGGTCTGCGCGTCCACCGCGCACATCCACGTGGATGAGGGCGGCGCCCCGGAGAAGTCCGCGGGCATCAAGCTGCTGACCGTGCCCACCCCGGATGGCAAGCTCACCCCCGAGCTGATCGACGCCGAGGCGTGGGGCTGGGGCGACGAGCACCGGGCCCAGCCCCTCGTCGTCGCGATCACCCAGTCCACCGAGCTCGGCACGCTCTACACCCCGGAGGAGATCCGGGCGATCACCGAGCACGCGCACGCCCGCGGCATGACCGTGTTCCTCGACGGGGCGCGGCTGGCCAACGCCGCAGCCGCCCTGGACCTGCCGCTGCGCGCGTTCACCACGGACGTCGGCGTGGACATGCTCTCCCTCGGCGGCACCAAGAACGGCGCGCTCGGCGCCGAGGCCGTGGTGGCGCTGAACCCTGACGCGACCACCGGCATGACCTACCTGCGGAAAAGCCAGATGCAGCTGGCCTCCAAGATGCGCTTCGTCTCCGCGCAGCTGCTCGCCCTGTTCGACGGGGACCTGCACCTGCGCACCGCGCGCCACGCCAACGCCATGGCCCGGCGGCTGCACGACGCCGTCGCCGCCGGCATCGCGGACGGCTCGCTGCCCGGCGTGGAGCTGACCCAGCAGGCGCAGGTGAACGCGGTGTTCGCGACGCTGCCCGCAGGCGTGGCCGACCGCCTCCGGGAGTCGTTCCGGTTCTACGACTGGGACGAGGGGCGGGGCGAGGTCCGCTGGGTATGCAGCTTCGACACCACCGAGGAGGACGTGGACGCGTTCGTGGCGGCGCTGCGCGCCGAGGTGGCGCGGGTCGGCTGAAACGCGGTCGGCTGACGGCGGCTCGCGTCGCGCGGGGCCGCCGAGTTTGGGCGAGTTTATTCAACGACTCCCACGTGCGTGGCTAGGATAAACTCATGGATAAACGTGACGAGGTACAGCGCTACCTGGAGGCGATCCAGGCGGGAGCAGTGGCCGCCGACTTGGAGACCCAAACACTCGACTTCAAGCGTGATCCAGCCACCGTGGAAAGGTTCCGGGGCAATGCAAGGGCCCAGCTCATCGAGGAGTTGACCACCGCGGTGATTTGCTTCTCGAACGCCGAGGGCGGTCGGATCGTCCTCGGGGTGGATGACAAGTCACAGGGACCCGAGGCGTTCACCGGGACGTCGGCCGATCCAGTCGACCTGCGTACGAGGATCTATGCCAACACCGTCCCCGCCGTCACGGTCGACATCGCGGAGGTGACGCACCACGGTGCTCGACTGCTCGTCATCCACGTCCTCGAGGGGTTGGACCTCGTCACGAGCACCAAGGGCGTTGCCCACCGGCGCACCGGCACCGACTGCCATCCCATGAAGGAGGACGCCCGACGCCATCTCTCCCATGTTCGGCGGAACCCGGACTACACCGCCCGCCGGTCGGAACGGACCACAGCGGAGATCGATCGGGATGCCCTCACCGCCGTCCGCGATCTGCTCCACGCTCTGCCTGACCTCCGGCGGCAGATGGCCGACCTCCACGAAGCCGAGCTGCTGCGCAGCCTGGGTGCCGTGGACCGCGATGGCCACCTCTTGATCGCCGGCGAGATCCTCCTCTGCACTCCCGACCACGACTCCGTCGACCTCTTGTTCCGCCCGGCCCCCGGCGCAGAGCCCTCGACCCGACGGCTGCGCCTTCCGCTTGTCCTCGGTCTCACCTCGGCCATGGCGCTCATCTCTGCTGCGATCAATCCGGAGGTGACGTCGATCCCACTACCCTCCGGACAGGAGCTGGCACTTCCCGATTTCTCGCCCCTCGCCGTCCAGGAAGCGGTCACCAACGCGTTGGTCCACCGGAACTACGGCGTGCGCGATCGAGTCGTCGTCGACCACAGCTCGACCTCGTTGACAGTCCACTCACCCGGATCCCTCCCCTACGGAGTCGATCCAGACCGACTCCTCAGCACGGTCTCCACTCCACGGAATCCCCAGCTCATGGCTCTGCTGCAACAGCTGGGCCTGGCCGAGCGGACCTCCCGCGGCATCGACCGGATGTACCGCGAACAGATCCGCGTCGGTCAAGCACAGCCGACCGTTGAGGCCGACGAACATTCTGTGACGGTGCGCTTCTCCACCGGTGCACCCAATCGGGCATTCGCTCGGTTCATCGCATCACTGCCGGTCGAACTCCGCGAGAATGTCGACGCGGTGCTCATCGTCGACCACCTGTGTCGACGCTCGTCCCTCTCAGAAGACGATGCCGCACGCCTCCTGCAGGTGTCGTCGGAGGAGGCAACGAACCGCACCGATGCTCTGACAATGGGTCCCCGGCCGCTGCTGGAGCGCGTGGCAGGACCAGGCCGCACCCGCAAGCCTGTGTGGCGGCTCCTGCCCACGACGGTGGCTGATCTGGGCACTGCGGTGACGTACCGGACCAAAGCTGACCAGGCAAGAAAGCGCGTGGAGGCCCATCTCAACGAATATGGCTGGATCACGAACAGAACCGTTCGCAACATGTTTGACCTGGACGTACAGCAGGCGCGTCAGCTCCTCGCCGACCTGCGCGCGTCAGGCGTGATCGTGAAGGATCCGGACGGACCCGAGCGAGGCCCCACCGTGCGCTGGCTCCGCGCGAAGTCCACTCGACGAGGACGTTGAGCCACGCGCCGCAGACAGCTTGCAGCTTCGGGGAGCGCTCGCTGGCCTGGGCCGCGTCGTCGTCGCCATTGCCACCCCCGCCAACACCACCGCAGTCATTGCCGCCGCCCACGCCCCGGACGTGCCCCACCGTGCGCCGACGCGACGGTCGGCTGACAGACGAGCGGGTGTGCCCGCCGTCGGAAGGACCCCCACGAAGGGCGCCATCCCCACGGCCAGCACACCCGCTCGAGTGCCGGGCTCAGCCGTCAGCGGCCACTTCGGCCGCCCGAGCTCAACCGATCACGGGTACAGACCACGCGCGGTGTGGGCCTCGGACACGCGCTTCACGGCGAGCACGGTGGCGGCCTGGCGGAGGCTGCGGTTGTACTCCTGCGAGGAGCTCAGCACGGCCTCCCACGCCGCGATCATGCGGTTCTCGAGGCGCTCGTCCACCTCTTCGCGCGTCCACCAGTAAGCCTGGTTGGCCTGGACCCACTCGAAGTAGGAGACGATGACGCCGCCGGCGTTGGCCAGGATGTCCGGCACCACCAGCACGCCCTTCTCCGCGAGAATGCGGTCGCCGTCCTCGGTGGTGGGGCCGTTGGCGCCCTCCACGATCACGGTGGCGCGCACGTTGTGGGCGTTCTCGCCGGTGAGCACGCCCTCGACGGCGGCCGGCACCAGCAGGTCCACGTCCAGTTCCAGCAGCTCGGCAGCCGGCATGGCCTCGGATCCGGCGAAGTCCACCACGGAACCGGTCTCGGTCACGTGAGCATTGAGCGCATCGAAGTCGAGGCCCTCGTCATTGCGGACGGCGCCGTACTGGTCGGACACGGCCACCACCTTCACGCCGGCGGCGGCGAGGAACTCCACCGTGCCCGCGCCGACCTTGCCGAAGCCCTGCACGGCCGCCGTGGCGCCGTCGGGGGTGATGCCCTTGTGCTTGAGCGCAGCGAGGGCAACATGGACCACACCGGCCGAGGTGGCCGCGGCGCGGCCGAGCGAACCGCCAACGCTGACCGGCTTGCCGGTGACCACGCCGAGGGTGGTGTGGCCAACGTTCATGGAGTAGGTGTCCATGAACCACGCCATGGTCTGCTCATCGGTGCCCATGTCCGGGGCGGGAATGTCCTTGTCCGGGCCGATGATCGGCTGGATCTCGGAGGCGTAGCGGCGCGTGACGCGCTCGAGCTCGGCCTTCGAGTACTGACGCGGATCGATGGCCACGCCGCCCTTGGCGCCGCCGTAGGGCACATCCACGAGCGCACACTTCCACGTCATCCACATGGCCAGGGCGCGCACCTCATCCAGGTCCACGGTAGGGGCGTAGCGCAGGCCGCCCTTCGCGGGGCCACGGCCGATGTTGTGCTGGACGCGGTAGCCGCGCAGCACCTCGATCTCGCCGTTGTCCCGGCGCAGCGGGATGGCCACGGCAAGCTCGCGGCGGGGCTGCGAGAGGACCCGGCGCAGGCCCTCGTCGATGCCGAGGATCTCGGCGGCATCGGCGAGCTGAGCCAGCGCATTCTGGAGCGGGTTGGAGCGCTGGGCGTCGTGCTGCGCTGCGGAATCAGAGGTGGACGTCGTCGTCGACATGAGAGCTTCCTGGGGGGTGGGGAAACAGGGCGCTGGCCATTGGTGACGTCGGACATCGTCGCTTGCCGGTGGATCACACCGTGGCAATACAACGCTGGCAATGGCGCAGTGGGGCCACTCTACGCCGACAACGTCAGCCACGTCACACTGCCCCGGTCACGCGGGGTGGTACGCGGGGATCCTCGGCCCACGCCCGGGGGCGCGACCACGACGACGACGCCGCCCCGCCTCGTCCCGACCTGCGCCCCGCCTCGACCTCCGTTTTGCATCACGACCCCCCGTTTTTGCGTGAGGTTGTGATGCAAACCGGAGGTTGAACCACTGGGCGGCGCGGACGGAAGGGTGGGACAAGGCCGGGCAACGCGAAAGCCGGGCCCCGCCTCTCGGCGATGACCCGGCTTTCGTGGCCGTCTGACACGGCCCGCTGTGCGCGAGGGGGGACTTGAACCCCCACGTCCTTGCGAACACTGGCACCTGAAGCCAGCGCGTCTGCCAATTCCGCCACCCGGGC
>JAUNTT010000103.1 GCA_030538555.1 Micrococcus sp. | reverse complement strand
GATTCAACTTAAATTCTACCACTCATCGTTCACCTCCTTTATTTTGGCGATAATTGGTAGTTTTTCTTTAAAATCTAGGTCTTGATTTTAACGAACTAACATGATTTAAATTATAACATTAAACTCATAAAATGTCAATAGAACAGAGCTATGCGAAAAGTGTAAAAAATATAAAATAAGTGGAAAATAAAAAACTTCACGATTTTAGCTGAAAAATGCAGTTTTCGTGAAGAAATAATTTTATTGTGGTGGGTGATGAGGGACTCGAACCCCCGACCCTCTCGGTGTAAACGAGATGCTCTAGCCAACTGAGCTATAGGTCCGTGTGCGCGGACCAGCCTACCGCGTCGACCGCCTCAGCCACTCACGGGTGAGCTCGCGATGTCGCTGCACCGTGCGGGCCTGGCCCGGCTCGGCCTCGATGCGGGCCTGCTCAGCACCGTCTGCCGCCACCAGCACGGACACTCGGCGAGCGCGGCCAGTCTCGGCGTCGAAGGCGTCGAAGCGCGCGCACGCGGCACCGTGTGGCCAGAAGTCGGAGAGCAGATCCACCTGCTCCCCCACACCGACCCGCTCAGCCACCTCGCGCAGCACCGCAGCGGGATCACAGGCGACCACCCGCACTCCCACATCATGCGCCACCAGCTCGGCAGCCAGCTCCCCCACCCAGCCCAGCTCGCTCATGCAGACCGGGGTGAAGGCCCCGGGACGGAATAGGCGCCCGGCGGCGCTTTCGCCGCTATGCGCGGCCACGCCCGCTGACGCACCCACGGGCGGGAACTCCCACCGCTGTCCGTAGGCGTCCCGCAGGGCGGGGGTCATCAGCCTCCGCGCTTCTTGACCAGGCGGGTGGCGGACCAGTTCTCAGAGACGCCCGCGCCGGTGGTGACGTGCAGCCCGGAGACGGGAGCCGCCTCCTGCACATCGGCCGGATCCACGTGACCCTCACGGCCCTTGCGCGGCGTTAGCAGCCAGACCGGCCCCTCGTCCAGCGATGCCTGCGCGTCCATGAGGGTGTCGCTGAGATCGGTGGCGTCGCCGTCGTCCTCACGCCACCACAGGATCACGGCCTCGACCGGCTCCTGGTCTGCCTCGTCCTGCAGTTCCGTGCCGAGGGCCTTCTGGAGGGCATCGCGCAAGGACTCGTCCACGTCCTCGTCATAGCCCCACTCCTGCACGTACCAGCCAGGCTCAAGCCCCAGCTCGGCGAGCACATGCTCGGCGTCAACGGTGTGAGTGGACTCGGCGTCCATCGCGGGTGCAACCTCCTGTGGCGGCGTTCAAGACACGTCACGGTTCGACGCACTGGGCCCGGTGGCCCGTGCAGAACGGTGACGGTCACCACCTTACGCACATGAGGGTCGTCAACTCGGGTGACGCAGGCACCTGCGCAGGTAGTGTTGCTTCGAAGACAACCTCACCTGTGAGGGGATCGTGAGCCGCCGAGACACCGTGGCGGTGGCCCGTTGTGACGGGGCACGGTCAGTGGACCCCATGCTCGATGCGGGAGCACCCCTTCCGCCTGATCTTGAGGAGGCACGCGTGAGCGCAGCCGAAGAGAGCTCCCGAATCCTGAGCGGATTGACCAACAACTTCCCGGACAAGGATCCGCAGGAGACTGCCGAGTGGATCGAGTCCTTCGACGGTCTCATCGAAGAGCGTGGCACTGAGCGCGCGCAGTACATCATGCGGTCCCTGCTGCAGCGGGCCGGCATGAAGTCCGTGGGCGTGCCCATGGTCACCACCACGGACTACGTCAACACGATCCCCGCAGACCAGGAGCCCGAGTTCCCCGGTGACGAGGAGCTCGAGCGCCGCTACCGCAACTTCCTGCGCTGGAACGCGGCCGTCATGGTCCAGCGCGCCCAGCGCGACGGGATCGGCGTCGGCGGCCACATCTCCTCCTACGCAGGTCTGGCCACCCTCTACGAGGTGGGCTACAACCACTTCTTCCGCGGCCAGGACCACCCGGGCGGCGGCGACCACATCTTCTTCCAGGGTCACTCCTCCCCCGGCAACTACGCCCGCGCCTACCTCGAGGGCCGCCTGACCGAGAAGGACCTCGACGGTTTCCGCCAGGAGAAGTCGAAGAAGGGCCACGCCCTGTCCTCCTACCCGCATCCGCGCATGATGCCGGAGTTCTGGCAGTTCCCCACGGTGTCCATGGGCCTGGGCCCGATGAACGCGATCTTCCAGGCGCAGTTCAACCGCTACCTGCACAACCACGGCGTCAAGGACACCTCCGACCAGCACGTGTGGGCCTTCCTCGGCGACGGCGAGATGGACGAGCCGGAGTCGCGCGGTCAGTTACACGTGGCCGCCAATGACAAGCTCGACAACCTCACCTTCGTGGTCAACTGCAACCTGCAGCGCCTCGACGGCCCGGTCCGCGGCAACGGCAAGATCGTCCAGGAGCTCGAGTCTTACTTCCGCGGCGCCGGCTGGAACGTCATCAAGGTCCTGTGGGGTCGCGAGTGGGATCCGCTGCTGGCCGCCGATGAGGACGGCGAGCTCGTGCGCATCATGAACGAGACCCTCGACGGCGACTTCCAGACCTACAAGGCCGAGTCCGGCGGCTTCGTGCGCGAGCACTTCTTCGGCCGTTCCTCCACCACCAAGGAGATGGTGGCGGACATGTCCGACGAGGAGATCTGGGGCCTCAAGCGCGGCGGCCACGACTACCGGAAGGTCTACGCCGCCTACAAGGCCGCGATGGATCACAAGGGTCAGCCCACCGTGATTCTGGCGCACACCATCAAGGGCTATGGCCTCGGCAAGTCCTTCGAGGGCCGCAACGCCACCCACCAGATGAAGAAGCTCTCGGTGGATGACATCAAGACCTTCCGCGATCGCCACCGCATCCCGGTCTCCGACGAGATCATCGAGGGCAGCCCCTACGAGATCCCGTACTACCACCCGGGCGAGGATGCGCCGGAGATCAAGTACGCGATGGAGCGGCGCAAGAAGCTCGGCGGTGCCGTGCCGGAGCGGCGCAGCAAGTACCACCAGATTCCCGTTCCGCCGGACGCCGCCTACAAGCAGGCGCGCAAGGGCTCGGGCAAGCAGCAGGCCGCCACGACCATGGCGTTCGTGCGCCTGCTCAAGGACCTGATGCGGGACAAGAACCTGGGCTCGCGCATCGTGCCGATCATCCCGGACGAGGCCCGCACCTTCGGCATGGACTCGTTCTTCCCGACCGCCAAGATCTACAACCCCAAGGGGCAGAACTACCTGTCCGTGGACCGGGACCTGTTCCTGTCCTACAAGGAGTCCCCGCAGGGCAAGATCTATCACGTCGGCATCAACGAGGACGGGGCGACGGGCGCGTTCAACGCGGTCGGCACTTCCTACTCCACGCACGGCGAGCCGATGGTGCCCTTCTACATCTTCTATTCGATGTTCGGGTTCCAGCGCACGGCCGACAACATCTGGGCCGGTGCGGACCAGCTGGCCCGCGGCTTCATGATCGGCGCCACCGCTGGACGCACCACGCTGGCCGGCGAGGGCACCCAGCACATGGACGGGCACTCCCCCGTCATGGCCGGCACCAACCCCGCCGTGAAGCACTACGATCCGGCGTACTCCTACGAGATCGCGCACATCGTCAAGCAGGGCCTGCATGAGATGTACGGCGAGCATGACCTCGGCGACGACGTCCGCAACGTCATCTACTACCTCACCGTCTACAACGAGCCGATCGTGCACCCGGAGGAGCCCGAGGACCTCGACGTCGACGGTCTGCTCAAGGGCATCTACCGCTTCTCGAAGGGCTCGGGCGAGGGACCGAAGGTCCAGCTCATGGGCTCGGGCGTGTCCGTGCCGTGGGCCGTCGAGGCGCAGAAGATCCTCGCCGAGGACTGGGGTGTCTCCGCGGATGTGTGGTCCGTGACCAGCTGGAACGAGCTCTACCGCGACGCCGTCGCCACCGAGCGCGATCTGCTCCGGGAGCCCGGTGCCCAGCAGCGCGTCCCGTACATCACGCAGAAGCTGGAGGAGGCCGAGGGCCCGATTGTGGCGTCCACGGACTACACCACATCGCTGCCGAACCAGATCCGCCCGTGGGTGGAGCAGGAGTTCGCCGTGCTGGGTGCCGACGAGTTCGGTTTCGCGGACACCCGCGCCGCCGCTCGCCGCTACTTCCACATCGATGCCCACTCCATGGTGGTGCGCGCGCTGCAGCTGTTGGAGCGCGAGGGCTCGGTGGAGGCCGGCACCGCGGAAACGGCGTTCGAGAAGTACCAGCTCGACGACGTCAACGCCGGCACCACCGGCAACGCGGGCGGCGACGCCTGATCGGCCCCCGCGGCACACGCTGCCGCGGATCCGGCCACGCACGGCCCCTTCGGTCCCCAGCACGGGGACCGGAGGGGCCGTCGGTCCGTTCGGACTGCGGACCCGACGGCGTCGCTCACCTGAAGTACCTGCCCTCCACGGAGCGCGGACTCACTAGACTGCGGGGATGGCCGAAGCGCGTCCCGTGGCAGCAACCCGCTCCCTCTCCGCGGAGTCGGTGGCCCGGTTGCGCGCCCATCTGGGTGATCTCAACACCGCCACCCTCCAGCGCCTGGACGGGACCCTGGAGTGGTATCGCCATCTGACGCCGGACGAACGCAGCGCCCTGGGCCTCGTCGCCCAGCGCGGCCTCGAGGGTTTCGTCCGGTGGTTCGAGCGCCCGCACGCGGGCTCCGGCCACGTCCTCACCGATGTATTCGGTCAGGCCCCCACCGAGCTCACCCGCTCCATCAACCTCCAGCGCGCCCTGCAGCTGATCCGCACCGTCGTGGACGTCGTCGAGTCCACCGTCCCGGACATCGTCCTGGACCAGGACCAGGTGGCGGTGCGCGAGTCCGTGCTGCGCTATTCACGCGAGGTCGCATTCACCCTGGCCGACGTCTATGCCCGCGCCGCCGAGACCCGCGGCGCGTGGGACTCCCGCCTCGAGGCGGTGCTGCTCAGCGCCGTGCTGCGCGGCAACGACTCCGATGAGATCCAGCATCGAGCCACCGCCATCGGCTGGCAGGGCGGACCCGGTGTCCTCGTCATGGCCGGCGCGGTGCCGGGCAAGGACAAGCCCGCCTTCATTCCCGGCCTGCGTCGGGCCGCCTCGAAGCATGCGTGCGATGTGCTGATCGGTGTGCAGTCCGATCGGCTCGTCCTCGTGCTGGGCTCCGTTACCGACGCCGCCGCGGTGGCCGAGGCGCTCACGCCCTGGTTCGGAGAGGGTCCGGTGATCGTAGGGCCAGTGGTCGAGTCGCTGACGGAGGCGCATGTCTCGGCGCGGCACGCGCTGGCGGCCCTCAGTGCCGCTCCCGCTCATCCGCGCGCTCCGCGGCCCACCGACACGAGCGAGCTACTGCCCGAGCGTGCCCTGATGGGCGATCCCACCGCGCGCGAGGCCCTGCTCACCGACGTGTACGAACCCCTGCTGGCTGCCGGGCCCACGCTGCTCGAGACGGTGGACACGTACTCGGCCCTCGGTCACTCGCTCGAAGCGACGGCCCGCGCCTTGTTCATTCACACCAATACGGTCCGTTATCGGCTGCGCCGCGTGAGCGAGCTGACGGGCTGGGATCCGCTGGTCGCGCGCGACGTCTACGTGCTGCACACGGCGATCACGCTGGGCCGGCTTTCCGCGCGTTGGCGGGACGAGAGCGCCCCCGAGGGTGCCGAGGAGCGGTGAACCGCACGGCGCCGACAGCTCCAGAGGGCTCCCGCCGGTGGCGTCGCCACCCGCCCGCGTCCCTTTGTAGGACTCCTACAAGCGATCGTCGCGCGCTTCGTCAGGCGCGCCCCGCACGTTACCGGCACGTCACCTGACAGCATGGTGTGCATGCTTGCCATCGTGTGCCCGGGCCAGGGCTCCCAGACTCCCGGTTTCCTCGCTCCCTGGAAAGATCTGCCCGGCGTGGCGGACCTGCTGGCGGAGTTCTCGGAGATCGCCGGCCTGGACGTCCTCGCCCACGGCACGGACTCGGACGAGGAGACGATCAAGGACACCGCCGTCGCCCAGCCGCTGATCGTGGCCGCGGGTCTCGTCTCGGCCTCCGCCCTGCAGCTCGACGACGTCGCCGCCGACGCCACCATCGTGGCGGGCCACTCGGTGGGCGAGATCACCGCCGCCGCCCTGGCCGGCGTGCTCACCACCGCGGAGGCCGCCCACCTGGTGCGCGTCCGCGCCACCGGCATGGCTGAGGCCTCGAACGCAGCCCCCACCGGCATGGCCGCCGTGCTGGGCGGGGACCAGGATGCGGTGCTCGAGGCCATCGCCGGCCACGGTGCTGCCGCCGCCAATGTCAACGGCGCCGGCCAGATCGTGGCCGCCGGCACCACGGAGGCCATCGCCGCTCTCGCCGCCGCCCCGCCGGCCTCGGCGCGCGTCATCCCACTGAAGGTGGCCGGCGCCTTCCACACCGAGTTCATGGCCGACGCCGTCCCGGCGCTGCAGGACTACGTGTCCACGCTGTCCCCGGCCGATCCTCAGCGGCACCTGCTGTCCAATCGCGACGGCGCCGTCGTCGGCTCTGGTGCCGAGGTGCTCTCCCGCTTGGTGGACCAGGTCACCCGCCCGGTGCGCTGGGATCTGTGCATGGAGGCCCTGGGCGCTGCCGGGGTGACCGGCATCCTCGAGGTCTTGCCAGGTGGAACGCTGACGGGCTTGGCCAAGCGCGGGCTGAAGGGCACGGCTACGCTGGCGATCAAGAAACCCGAGGATCTGGACAAGGCCGCCGACTTCATCGCCGAGCACACCGCGTCATGACCCTCGGTCTTCGCCCCGCGTGCCTGCACGCGCGCCGTCTGCACCCCGTGAAGGAAGAAGCCCAGCCGTGACCGTCACCCTCCAGCAGTTCACGCCCGTCGCCGGCGCCCGGATCGCCGCCGTCGGGGTGTACCGCCCCGCCACCCTGGTTCCCAATGCGAACGTGGTGGGCCCCATCGACTCCTCGGATGAGTGGATCCAGCAGCGCACCGGCATCATCACGCGCCAGCGCGCCACTGAGGAGGAGACCCTGCTGGTCATGGCCGAGGGCGCGGCCCGGCAGGCGCTCGAGCGCGCCGGTCTCACCGGCTCCGACCTCGATGCGGTGATCGTGTCCACCGTGACGTTTCCCTTCGCCACGCCCTCGGCCGCGGCCGCGCTGGCCCATGAGCTGGGCGCGACCCCGGCCCCGGCCTATGACATCTCCGCCGCATGCGCCGGCTACTGCTACGGCGTCGCCCAGGCCGATGCGCTGATCCGGTCCGGCATGGCCCGCCACGTCCTTGTGGTCGGCGTCGAGCGGCTGTCCGATCACATCGATCCCACGGACCGCTCCATCTCCTTCATCCTCGGCGACGGCGCCGGGGCCGTGATCGTGTCCGCCGCCGACGAGCCCGGTATCGCCCGCAGCGTCTGGGGCTCCGATGGCGAGCGCTGGGACGCCATCCGCCCCACGCACTCGATGATCGAGCTGCGCCGGGCCCTGCTTGAGGGCGAGCGCACCGGCGACTACTCCAAGGTTGCTCAGATCAAGGACGGCGCCTGGCCCACCCTGCGCCAGGACGGGCCCTCGGTGTTCCGCTGGGCCGTGTGGTCCATGGCGAAGGTGGCCCGTGAGGCCCTCGAGGCCGCCGGCGTGAGTGCTGAGGACCTCGTAGCCTTTTTGCCCCATCAGGCCAACATGCGCATCATCGATGAATTCGCCAAGCAACTGAAGCTGCCCGAGTCGGTGGTCGTGGCCCGGGACATCGCCGATGCCGGCAACACCTCGGCCGCCTCGATTCCCCTGGCCATGGACCGCCTCCTGCAGGAGCGACCCGAGCTCAGCGGTGGGCTCGCGCTGCAGATCGGCTTCGGCGCTGGCCTCGTCTACGGAGCCCAGGTGGTGCGCCTGCCCTGAGCCGGTGAAATCTGTTTCACTGAAGACCTGTCCACCCATCCACCAACACAAAGGAGACGCCTCATGGCTTCCAAGGAAGAGATCCTCGCCGGCCTGGCCGAGATCGTGAACGAAGAGACTGGCCTGGAGACCGAGGAGGTCCAGCCGGAGAAGTCCTTCACCGATGACCTGGACATCGACTCGATCTCGATGATGACCATCGTGGTCAACGCCGAGGAGAAGTTCG
>JAUNTT010000102.1 GCA_030538555.1 Micrococcus sp. | reverse complement strand
TCAGAGCCGCCCGGGGCGCAGGCGGAAAGAATGAGGGCCGAGCTGGCAGCCAGGGCTGCCGCGGCGGAGAGCTTGGTGTACTTCATCGAAGTTCACTCCATTCATCAAAGGTGCAGTCGTGCAACAGGTCGGTGAGGGATCACCGTGTCAGCGGCGTCGCTCCAAGGAAGTCCCACCGGGTGGAGCACTCCGCGACTGCGGACCGCTCCGTGACATGCACCACACAGTAGCGGCGCTTCCGCGCAGATCCAAAGCGTGACCCACACAACACCCTCGGTCGCGAGCGATCGTTACCATCCCGTAATACTTCGGCGACGTCGCGCCCGCACCGCAGCGACGTCGTCGGGCCCCACCACGGATCAGGCGCGCAGCGCCCGCCCGATGGGCACGTAGCCCACATAACTGAACCCCGACGTGTTGTAGGGGAAGCGGATGTCCATCACCACACGGATGCCCCAGTGCATCCCCCACGCCGCCAGCGCGAAGGCCTGCCCCACACGCGGGTGGAGCAGGGACAGCGGGGCGCCGAGCTCCACGGCCAGCGCGCCGGTGGCCATGAGCGTGAAGAGGTCTTTGCGGGGATACAGGGCCACGCCCGTCGCGGGCTTCTGCGAGCCGAAGAGGTCCTTGCGCAGGCCATCGATGGCGATCTGACCACGCAGCACATCGCCGCCGGCCCACTTCACGCCCAGCTCGCTGCGGATCTTGGCCACCCCGGAGATGACGTAGATCGCGGAGGCTGCGGCATTCATCGCCACCGGCACCGCGCCGTAGCGGCGGTCGAAGCCCTGCGGGCTCAGACCGCGGCCCTGCAATAACGCGTCAACGCTGAGGGCATCGGCACTGCGGGTGGTGCCCAGCACCGTCTGGTGGAGCACGAGCATGTTGTCGTTGTGCAGGATCATCCCCCACGAGTTGCGGTAGCTCATCGTCCACACGTGCAGGGCGGCGTTGAGCGGTCCGGTCACGCGGTGGGCCACCCCGAGGGTGGCCAGCAGGTTGACCACCTGCCCGACGTCGTAGATGCGGTCCGCCACGGCCGGTGCGAGGGGCTGGCGAAGGATGCGGCAGGGCCCCACAGGCGCGAACCGCTCCGCGGATTGGGCGTGGATGCGGCGCAGCATGAGGCGGCGGCGGAACTGGTGGCGGGCGCTATAGGCACCGATCGCCAGGCGGAGCGCGGCGGGCCGGACGGCGGTGGCCGCTGGACGCAGCACGTCCATGACGCGGTGTCCGAGGCTGGGGCGCGAGGAGTCGACGACGGTCATTCGGGCAGTCCTTTCGAAGTCGTGCGGTCCAGGGTCGGCAGGCCCGAGGCAGAGCGGCTTAACAGGGTCGGCTCCAGGGCAGCGCGGTCACGGTTTTCCTCCACCGCGTGGGCGGTCCCACCGACGTCGGCTCGGGCCAGCACCGTCTCGCGCTGGGGCAGTGTCTGCCCATCGAAGTACTCGTCGAAGCGGAAGCGGGATCGCACGACCTCGACGGTCACGATCTGCGCTTCCCTGCGCCGTCGAGTGGCCCCCGCGCCGGTGCCGGTCGAGGGTCGCGTGCGCTGGCGGGTCTGCAGGGTGGCCAGGGAGTCCGCGTAGGCCTGGGCCACGCGGGCGGCGTCCCCGCGGCGCACGGCGCGGGAGACCTGCTTGCGGACCTGGTTCAGGCCGCCGGGGCCGAAGTGCTTGAACAGCGGGATGACCCGCTCGCCCGCGTCGGTGATCCCGATGACGTGGGCGACCGAGGTGGAGCGCCCCCGGTCCTCAGAGAACATCGGGTAGGTGGAGAGCGGGAAGGAGTCACGGGTGAACTTGGCTGCCCCGCTGCCGTGCAGCGGTCCCTTCACGTAGTGGCGCAGCGGGGAGAGCACGACGGCCACCCCGGCCGCCCCAAGACCCAGCCGCAGCCAGTCGGCGAGGACGGGTGGTGGGCTGGCGGGCAGCACTGGTGTCTCGTGGGGATTCATGCTCGACTCCGATCACGCAGCAGGGTCCGCACGGCCCAGGCGCCGGCCATGCCGTGGACGCCGGCACCAGGCGGTGCGGAGGAGGACGCCAGGTAGAGACCGGGCTTCGCGGCACCCGCGCGGCGCAGCCGGTGGGGTGCTGCGGTGAGGCGCGGCCGGGCGATCAGCTGCAGCCCGGACATCGCGCCGCCGGCGATGTCGCCGCCCACCAGATTGGGGTTCCACGCCTCGAGCGCGGCGGGTCCCGTGGCCACGCTGTGCAGGATGGTGTCCCGGAAACCGGGGGCGAATCGTTCGATCTGCGCGATGATCGACTCGCGCGCATCCCCGCCGTAGCGTGCGGGACCGTGGGCGTACGCCCACACCACGGTGGTGCCGGGTGCGTGGCCGGTGAGGCGGGTGGGGTCGGCGGCCTGCTGCTGACAGACCATGACGAAGGGCCGATCCGGCATGCGGCCAGCGGCCGCCTCGGCCTCGGCGTGGACAAGCTCCGCCACGGTGCCGACGACGTGCACGGTGCCCGCACCCGCCAGCCGCGAGTCCCGCCACGGGATGGGAGCGGAGGTCAGGAAGTCCACCTTGGACGAGGCAGTCCCGTAGCGCCAGGACCGCAGCGGCCGGGCGACGGCGTCGGGCAGGTCCGTGGAGCGCAACGCCATGACCTGGCGAGGGGTGAGATCGAGCAGGACCGCATCGGCCGCGGGCAGCTCGCGCAGATCCTCGACGCGGTGCTCCAGGTGGACTCGCCCGCCGTGCGCGAACAGCACCGCGAGCAGGGCATCGATGATGGCCCCCGAGCCACCCTGGGCCACGGGCCAGCCGGTGCTCATGCCCAGCCCGCCGAACAGGGTGCCGAAGGAGGCCGTGAGCGGGCGGTTGGGCGGCAGGATTGCGTGCACGGCGGAGCCGGCGAACAGTGCCCGGGCAGCCTCGGTACGGAAGGCGGCCCGCGCCGCCACCGTCGCCGGCCACGGTGCGCGCAGCCCGAAGCCCGCCATGGCCGGCAGATGCGGAAGGGGTCGGGCCAGGGGTCCGAGCACGTTCTCCGCGGACTCGTAGGGGGCGCGCACCACGGGGGCATGCCACGCGCGCCACGCACGGGCATCCTGTCCCAGCCCGGCCGCTGTGGCCGCGGCGTCGCGCACCAGCACGGCCGCGTCGGCGTCGGGCAGGGGGTGGCCCACGACGACGTCGGGATGGCACCAGCGCAGGCCATGGTCCTCGAGGCTCAGCTCGTGGAAGACCGGGCTGACGGCGCCGAAGGGATGCCCGGCGGCGCCCAGGTCCACGCGGGTGCCCTCCCCCAGCACATCCGTGGTGGCACTGGCCCCACCCGGTGCGTGGTGGGCCTCGTAGACGTCCACCTCCCAGCCGGCGCGGGCCAGCAGGGCGGCGGCGGTGAGTCCGTTGCTGCCAGCACCGACGACGACGGCTTGGCCCGGCTCGACGTCAGAGGGCAGTGCGAATCCGGGGCGGGTGGCGGGAGACGGTGCAGGCACGGCGGGTGTCCTTACCTCGGCGACGCGGGGCCGTGGGTGGCCCCGTCAGCCTCTAGTGTGGACGGCAGCCATGAGATGCACATGAAAGAGCGTGGAAGGAGCTGCCCGCGGTGGACCCCTTCTGGACGGCGGTGGCCCTGACCACCTTCGCCGGTGCCGCCACTGCGCTGGGCGGTGTCCTGGCCGTGATCGGGCGGCCGCCCGGACTTCGGGGCATGGGCCTGGGCCTGGGGCTGGCCGCCGGCGTGATGCTGGCGGTGTCCTTCCTCGAGATTCTGCCCAAGGCCACCGAGGACCTCACGGGCGAGTTCGGCCGCTGGGCGGGCACGGTCACCCTGGCCGGTTTCCTGTTCGGCGTGCTCGCGCTCGTGGTGGTGGATCGGCTGGTCCCCCGGCGCGTCGACCTCAGCGACCCTCAGACGGAGGTCACGGTGTCCCGGCGGTCGGCGCGTCTCATGCGCCTGGGCCTCGTCACAGCCCTGGGCATGAGCCTGCACAATCTGCCCGAGGGCTTCGCCACGTTCGCCGCGACGCTGAACGATCCGTCCGTGGGCGTGGCCCTGGCCATCGCGATGGCGATCCACAACGTCCCGGAGGGACTGGCCGTGGCGGTGCCGATCCGTCAGGCCACGAACTCCCGACGCCGCGCCCTGTTCTGGGCCTCGGTGACCGGCGTGGCCGAACCGGTGGGCGCCCTGGTGGGCTATTTCCTGCTTGCCCCGATCATGAGCGACACCCTCTTGGGCTTCCTGTTCGCCGCCGTGGCGGGGCTCATGGTGGTCATCAGTCTGGACAAGCTGTTGCCGACCGCCCGGGAGTCTGCCGGCGGACGCGTCACCCTGGCGGGTCTGGTGATCGGCATGGTCATCATGATGGTCTCGCTGGACATGCTCGACTAGGCGAGGGGCTTGCGTCGCGGTGGCCGGTCCCCGCCGACTGCGAGCATCGTCGCGGCCCGCGGTCAGTTCACGCGCGAGTCCTGCAGCGTGACGCGCCCCTGGCGCTGCTGACCCTCGGCGGTGACCCACTGCACGGAAATCTCGTCGCCCGTGCTGCGGCGCCCCACGAGCCCCGAGAGCCGGTCCGGGCTCGCACCGACCCGGGTGTTGTCCACCATGGTGATCGTGTCCCCGGCCACCAAACCCAAGCGCTCGGCCGCGGAGCCGTCATCCACCGCGGCGACCACGACGACGCCGTCCTGCGCCACGATGGTGATGCCCAGGGCGCCCTTCGCGCTGACCCGCACCGTGCCGCTCTCGTCCTCGGCCAACACCTGGTCGACGACATCGAGGGCCACCTCGATGGGGATCCCGAACCCATCGACCTCGGCCGAGGTGGTGCCATCCGACGCTGCGACGGAGACGGCCACCACCTGGCCGTTGCCGTCCACCATCGGCCCGCCGGAGTAGCCGGAGACGATGTCTGCGTCCGTCTGGATCAGTCCCGTGAGCCGGGAGAGCTCCGTCGAGTTCTCGTCTCCCGCATAGATGGACCGGTCCAGGCCGAGGACCTCGCCGCGGACCGCCGTGAGGAAGCCCTGTCCCCCGCCATTGCCGACCCCGGCGATGGCATCGCCCGGGCGGGGCGTGGAGGTGGCCACCGACGCCGTGGCGAGTCCCTGGGCGTTGTCCAGATGCAGGACGGCGACGTCGTGCTCGGCATCGCGGCCCAGCACGGTGGCCGTGTAACGACGGCCGGTGTCCGCGATCTCGACCGACACCGTCGTCGAGCCCTCGACCACGTGGTAATTGGTGATGGCCAGGCCGTCCTCATTCAGGATGATTCCTGTCCCGGTCCCGAAGCTCTCCCTGACGATGCCGTCTGACTGCTGTGTCGGCAACGCCGCGGTGACGAGGACGATGCCGGGTGCCTGCTCGACCACATCACCCGGATCCACGGCGACACCCGAGTACTCTGGCGCGTCCCAGTCCACGACCACGCCGCTGTGCGCGCCGTAGACGCTGTCCCGCCAGTCACCGCGCAGGGCCTCGACTCGCTCCGCCGTGTTCGGCGCGGCGGCCCGGTCCTGAGTGCTCGACGCCGAGAAGTTCAGGGTGGACACCAGCGCCTGCCCAGCGAGCACGGTGCCGCCCACCAAGAGAAACAGTGCCCCGAGCACGCCCAGCACCGTGATCAGGGCGCGCGAGCCCGAACGGCGCCGTCGGGGTGGGTAGCCCGGCGGGTACGGCGACGGCGCACCGTGGGCGTACGGGCCCGGGTGGCCAGTCGCCGAGAACTGCGACGCCGTCACCACGTCCGGCCGCGGACCGGCAGCTCCGTGCTGCGGACTGGTGGGTCCGGCGTCGGGACCGGGCGGTGAGGCGTGCACGTCTGGCCTCAGCCGCGCGCCGCGGCCAGCGCCGCGTCGTAGTCGGGCTCCTGGCCGATCTCCGGGACCAGCTCGGTGTAGGTGACCTGGCCCTGGGCGTCGATCACGACGACGGCGCGGGCCAGCAGTCCGGCCAGCGGGCCGTCCTGCATGGTGACCCCGTAGTCCTGACCGAAGCTCGAGCGGAAGGTGGAGCCGGAACGCACCCGGTCGATGCCCTCGGTGCTGCAGAAGCGGGCCGCCGCGAAGGGCAGATCCGCGGAGACCGAGACCACCACCGTCGACTCGTCCGTGGTCAGGCGCTGGTTGAACTCGCGCATCGAGGCCGCGCACACGCCGGTGTCCAGGGACGGGAAGATGTTGAGGACCACCGTGGAGCCAGCCAGGTCCTCGCGGCACAGGGCGGAGAGGTCCTGCGCGACGAGCTCGAAGTCAGGCGCGGTGGAGCCCACGGCGGGCAGCTCACCGACGGTGGACACGGGCGTGGAGCGGAACGTGATCGATGCCATGGGCCCAGCCTAGGATGACTTCATGCCTGAGCACACTCCCCGCCCGGATGCCTCCTCGCAAGGCGAACAGGGCGAGGCTCGGGCGCGGCTGAGCTCGAATGTCACGGACACCGCGCTGATCTTCGAGGGCGGGGGCATGCGCGCGGCGTACACGTCGGCCGTGGTGGCGGAGCTGCTGCGCACACAGATCCACTGCGACTTCGTCACCGGCATCTCCGCCGGGGCGTCCAACTCGTCCAACTACGTCTCCCGAGCCATCGAGCGCGCTCGCGAGTCCTTCGTGGACTTCGCGGCAGATCCGCAGTTCGGCTCGTGGCGGACCTTCGTGCGCGGGCGGGGTCTGTTCCACGCCGAGTACATCTATCAGCACGCCGGTCAGCCCGGCGCGGCCCTGCCCTATGACTGGGACACCTTCTGCGCCAACCCTGCCCGTCTGGTCCTCGGCGGCTTCGATGCGCGCACGGGTGAGACCCGGTGGTGGGACCGCAGCGACTTCCCCACGCTCGAGGACCTCATGGTGCGCGTGAGAGCCTCCTCGACCATGCCGGTGATCATGCCGCCGGTCCGCCTCGAGGACACCGTGTACGTGGACGGCGCCCTGGGCGTGGACGGCGGCATTCCGCTGACCGCGGCCCGCGAGGCAGGCTTCTCGAAATTCCTCATCGTGTTGACGCGCGAACGCTCCTACATGAAGCGTCCCGAGCGATTCCCCGGCTTCTACCGGCGCACCTTTCGGCGCTACCCCGCCGTCGCCGAGGCGCTGACCACCCGGTACCGGCGCTACAACGCGACCCGCGAGGAGGTCTTCGCGCTCGAGGCCTCCGGCGATGCCTATGTCTTCGTGCCCGAGACGATGCCGATCGGCAACGGCGAACGCGACATCGCCAAGCTCGCCGCCACCCACGAGCTGGGGCTGCAGCAGATCCGCCGCGAGCTACCCGCGATCCGGGAGTTCCTGGGCCTCGCGGCGGCCTAGCGCACGCGGCTCAGGCGGAGGTCTGAGCCCGTCCGGAGGGGGCGGCGTCGACGTCGTCGGCGGTCGAGGCGGCCGAGTCCGGCAGTCCGAAGACCGTGTCGAAGGCAAACGCGTAGACGGCGGCGTAGATCAGGAAGAAGACCAGCAGGCCCAGCTCGATGAGGAACGCCTCCCACAGTCCCACCTGCAGGATCAGCGCGACCGCGGGGACCAGGAAGACGATGAGCCCGCCCTCGAAACCCACGGCGTGCGCCACGCGCGCCCACCAGGGCCGACCCCGGACATTCAGGCGACGCTCCAGGGCCTCGAACATCGTGTTGAACGCGATGTTCCACAGCAGCGCCACGGTGGAGGACACCACGGCCACGAGCAGGGCCGGGCCCTGGGACTTACCGAGGCCGCCGGCCAGGATCAGCGTGGTGAAGGCGATCGCGAGGATCTCGAAGATCACCGCGTAGACGATCCGGCGTTGGCTGGGAGTGCGGAAGACGCGACGCCCCACCCAGGCGCGGCGGCCGCCGGGGCCGCGGGGGACGTCGTCGTGAACAGGGCGTGCGGAAGCAGTGAGGTCAGTCATGGGCACAGCGCGTTTCTGCGGGCTCAGAGAGGGGAGCCCGTCACCCGTCACAGCAGGATCAGTGAGCGCCGCACACCGCGGGCCGAGATCGCAGTCCCACGATGGGGCCTCACACGACGGGCGCTGACCTTCACTCTAGCCACGCGGCGCGTTCCCGTCAGCCCGGCCGGTGGTGGTGTTCGCCACCACAACCCCGTCACAACCCCCACCCCCCTACCGGCCGCCGCAGCCCCGCCACCCACCCGCCCGCGCCCCCCCCCCCCCCCCCCACCCCGCCGTTAG
>JAUNTT010000101.1 GCA_030538555.1 Micrococcus sp. | reverse complement strand
CCGATCGCGTGCAGCAGGTGGGTCTTGCCCAGCCCGGACTCGCCGTAGATGAACAGCGGGTTGTAGGCCTTGGCCGGGCCCTCGGCCACCGCATTGGCGGCCGCATGCGCGAAGCGATTGGACGAGCCGATCACGAAGGACTCGAAGTGATACCGGCTGTTGAGGCGGCTGGTCTCCGAGGACGTCGACGGCGGCGCGGGGGCCGGCGTCGGGGGTGTAGCGGCGTTCGTGGTCAGGTGCGGTCCCTCGCCCCGCGGGACCTCGGTGTCCGACGACGCCGGCTCGCTCGGCGGTTCCGTCAGCGGCTCATGCTGGCGTTCGGCGGGGCGCTCCCCGTCGGCGGTGGGCAGCGGGGCGCGCACGGCCTCGGGCTCGGGAGCACGCGGGGTGTCCAGCGAGGCGTCCACGGAGATGGCCAGCAGCACATCGCGGCCGAAGGCGGCATTGAGGGCCTCGGACATCGCCCCCGAGACCTGCGGGCTCTGCAGCGTCTCGCGGATCGCCTCATTGGGCACCGCGAGCAGCAGCGTGTTGCCCATGAAGCCCTGCGGCTGGGCGAGGTACACGTAGCCCATCAGGCGCGCCGTCACTCGCGAGTCGTCCTCGAGGTCGGCGATCACGCTCCGCCAGGAGTCGGTCACGGCTGGATCTGGCACCACGCGAGTCCTTTCGCGGTCCGTCGCCAGCTGTCTCAGGCCGGGACGACGCACCCTTCGGGCGACGATGAATGGATCGGAGCCCGCCACCCGGGTCATCACGACCGCGCGGCGGATGCGCTCCGCTGTCCTCGGGAGTCTAGTCTTATCCACAGGTTTGTGCACAGTACGTGGATAGCGCGGGATTCCGTGCCCCCGACCCCTGGTCCCGTGCGGTGTGGCCTGTGGATGAGCGGAACCCGTTTGACCCCCGCCCCGGCGCTGACTAGAGTTGGCAGGTCCCCCGGGACGGTTCTTGCCGTGCCCGCCGGGGATTTCATGCCAAAGCCGCGATCGGACTTCCCTCCTGCACGCACCACGCAGGTCAACGGTCGTCGGCACACAACACGTGGAGAGATCACAGTGACCAAGCGCACTTTCCAGCCCAACAATCGCCGTCGTGCCCGCAAGCACGGCTTCCGCGCCCGCATGCGCACCCGCGCCGGCCGCGCCATCCTCGCTGCACGCCGCACCAAGGGTCGCACCGAGCTGTCCGCCTGAGCGGGCTGACCTCACGCCTCCTGACGTCGTCGTGCTGCCTCGAGACCGCAGGGTCCGAACGGCGGCAGACTTCCGCCACATCCGGAAGACCGGCCTGCGCGCCGGACGCCGGAACCTGGTGGTGACCGCCAGCTTCGCCCCTGACAGGACCCGGCCCACGGACCAGAACGCAGTTCGGTCGCCGCGGGCCGGGTTCGTCGTGTCCAAAGCAGTCGGCGGCGCCGTCGTGCGCAACCGCGTCAAGCGGCGGCTGCGCGCCATCATGGCGGCTCGACTCGCCGAGCCAGCCCTGGCCGAGACGGCCGCGATGATCCAGGTCCGTGCCCTGCCGGCCGCAGCCGACGCCGACTACGCGACGCTGGAGGCCGAGCTCAGCTCCGCCCTGCGCCAGTGCGTCAAGCAGCACCGCTCCCGGTCGGAGCGCGCATGAGCACCCCCAGCCCCTTCATCGTGCGCGAGCCCGCGCGGCAGTGGGGTCCGCTGCGGGCCCTGCCCTCCACCGCGCTGGCGGGGCTGCTCATGGCCTACCGCGCCGTCATCTCCCCGCTCTACGGTGATGTGTGCCGCTACTTCCCGAGCTGCTCCGCGTACGGCCTCGAGGCCGTGCACGTTCACGGAGCCGTGAAGGGCAGCGCGCTCACGGCACGCCGCGTGCTCAGCTGCCATCCGTGGACCGACGGCGGCCTCGACGCCGTCCCGCCCGGCCGGCGTCGTTGGCCGACAGGAGGCCACCCGCGCATCATCGATCTCAACCACCCGCCCATCCCACCTGATCCCCCGCAGGAGGACTGACCCGCATGGGTTTCTTCGAAGCGATCCTTCTCCCGTTCCGCTGGCTGATGTCGTGGATCCTGGGAGCCTTTCACTCTCTGTTGACCGCCATCGGCATGCCCACCGACTCCGGTTGGACCTGGGCCCTGTCCATCCTGCTGCTCGTGGTGCTCATCCGCGTGCTGCTGATTCCCATCTTCGTGCGTCAGATCAAGGCGCAGCGGGCCATGCAGTCCATCCAGCCCGAGCTGCAGAAGCTCAACGCGAAGTACAAGGGCAAGAAGGACTCGCTGTCCCGCCAGGCCATGGCCCTGGAGCAGCGGCAGCTCATGAAGGAGCACAAGGCGAATCCCTTCGCCGCGTGCCTGCCGCTGCTGATCCAGATGCCGTTCTTCTTCGCCCTCTACCAGGTACTGCTCGGCGCCCGCGGTGCGGCGGAGCGCGGCGAGTCCATGTACGCCCTGTCCGCGGACGACGTGGCCTCCTTCGAGAGCTCCTCGATCTTCGGTGCGCGCATGTCCGACACCTTCCTGGGCAACCTCGGCGGCAACGTCTCCGTGCTGGTCGTGGCCGTGGTGCTGATCCTGCTCATGAGCGGATCCATGTACTACATGCAGAAGATGCTCATGACGAAGAACATGACGGACACGCAGCTCACGGGCCCCATGGCCCAGACGCAGCAGATCATGCTCTATGCCATGCCCCTGATCTTTGCCGTGGGCGGCATCAACTTCCCCATCGGCGTGCTCCTGTACTGGACCTACTCGAACTTCTGGGCCGTGGGTCAGCAGTGGTGGATCATCCGCAACAACCCGACGCCGGGCTCCCTGGCCGAGCGTGAGCTCAACGAGCGCCGCGCCGCCAAGGGTCTGCCGCCGATCGGCTCCGCGCTCAAGGAGCAGAAGGAGCGCGAGGAGGCTGAGGCCCAGCGTGCAGCCCGTCAGAACACCGGGCGCCAGCAGCCCCAGCGCAAGAACCGACGGAAGAAGAAGTGAGCATGGCTGAGACGACGACGACCGTGACGGACGCTGCCGAGGAGAACGTGGAGTCGCAGGCGGGACCGGCCGAGCCGGGTGCCGAGCAGGTGACGCACGATGAGCAGCGCGCCGAGCGCGCCGAGGGCGCGGAGGCCGGGGCCGAGCAGGCGGGGGCGGACGCCACCGATGGCGACGGCGAGGGTGCCGGGGATGCCGAGGATGGCGGCGGCGGTGCCGGGGATGTTGCACCGGCGGGCTCCAGCAAGACGAGCCGCCTCGAGGAGGAAGGCGACGTCGCCGCGGACTACGTGGAAGAGCTGCTGGATATCGCCGATCTCGACGGCGACATCGACATCGAGGTGCGCGATGGCCGCACCTACGTGTCCGTGATCGCCGAGGACGGCGACGACCGCCTGCAGGACCTGGTCGGCAAGGACGGCAAGGGCCTCGAGGCGCTGCAGGAGCTGGTGCGCCTGGCCGTGCTCGCGGCGACCGGGCACCGGTCCCGCCTGATCCTCGACATTGCCGGCCACCGCCAGCGCCGGGACAGCGATCTGCGCGAGATCGCTGAGCGCGCCGTGGCCCAGGTGAAGGGCGGCGAGGGCGCCGTGCACCTCGATCCCATGGGCGCCTACGAACGCAAGATCGTTCACGACGTCGCCGCCGAGGCCGGTCTGCTCTCCGAGTCGGAGGGCGAGGGGTCCCGCCGTCACGTGGTGATCTCTTCCGATGACTGAGCGACGCGGCGCGGGAGCCTACGACGCTCGGCCGGGCTTGAATCCGGCCGAGCGCGGAGACCGTCCTGCGCCGGTGGGCCAACCGGCCCCGCCTTTGCCGGAGGCCCTGGTGCCTGCGGCCGAGCAGATCTTCGGTGCGGGGCTGCCCGGCGCGCTGCGGTATGTGGAGCATCTCGCGGACACCGGGATCGAATGGGGCCTGATCGGGCCGCGGGAGGTGCCGCGCCTGTGGGAGCGCCATGTCCTCAACTGTGCGGTCGTGGCGGATCTGATCCCCGAGGGGGCGCTGGTGGCCGACGTCGGTTCCGGCGCCGGACTGCCGGGGCTGTGCCTGGCCCTGGCCCGGCCGGACTGCACGTTCATCCTCATTGAGCCGCTCGAGCGGCGCGTGGAGTGGCTGGACATGGTGGTGGCAGACCTGGGCCTGGAGAACGTGGACGTGGTGCGGGCACGCTCGGAGCAGGTCTCGGGAAACATCGACGCCGACGTCGTGACCGCCCGCGCTGTGTCAGCTCTGAAGTCTTTGTTGCCGCTGACCATGCCGCTGCTGCATGGGCACGGGCAGCTGCTCGCGATCAAGGGCCGCAGTGCGGCCGAGGAGATCGCCGCCGCAGCCAAGCCGCTGCGGAAGTACAGTGGTGGCGAACCCGAAATCCTGACCGTCGGTGATGACCTCCTGCCCGATCCCACCACCGTGGTGCGCGTGGTGGCCCGCTGATTCAGCGGCTGTGGAGGCGCCCTCTAGGTCAACGTCTGCAACCACAGGACGGCCGTGGCGGCCGCCAGAGAGGATGGCCCGCATGGCACAGGAGACTGAGCAGCGCGGCGGTGCCTGGAAGGCGCTGCGCGAGCGCTGGTCCGGTAAGTCCACGGCGGGGAAGGCGGAATCCTCCCCCGGGGAGAACCGTCTGCAGCGCCAGCGCCTGCCCAAGCCGGAGCAGACCCGCGTCATCACCACCTCGAATCAGAAGGGCGGCGTGGGCAAGACCACGACGACCGTCAACCTTGCCGCTGCGATGGCGCGTGCCGGCATGCGCGTGCTGGTGATCGACATCGATCCGCAGGGCAATGCCTCGACGGCACTGAATGTGCCCCACACCTCGGACGTCGATTCCGTGTACGACGTGTTGCTCGACGAGCTCGAGCTGCACGACGTGGTGCAGGATGCCCCCGATGTGGACGGCCTCCAGGTGGTGCCCTCCACGATCGAGCTGGCCGGCGCCGAGATCGAGCTCGTGTCCCTCGTGGCACGAGAGCAACGACTGGCGAAGGCCCTAGATCGCTACGTGGCGTGGCGGGAGGAGAACGGCGAGGAGCGGCTGGACTACATCTTCATCGACTGCCCTCCCTCGCTGGGCCTGCTGACGGTCAACGCCTTCGTGGCGGCGACGGAGCTGCTGATCCCGATCCAGGCTGAGTACTATGCGCTCGAGGGCCTGTCCCAGCTGCTGAAGAACGTCCAGATGATTCAGAAGCACCTGAACCCGCGGTTGCAGCTGGGCACGATCCTGCTCACGATGTTCGACGCGCGCACCAATCTGGCGGTGCAGGTCGCGGAGGAGGTGCGGGAGCACTTCCCCGAGCAGTTGCTGCAGACCGCGATTCCGCGCAATGTTCGCATCTCCGAGGCGCCGAGTTATCAGCAGACGGTGCTCACCTACGACCCCTCCTCCGCGGGCGCGGTGGCCTACCGTGAGGCTGCCGCCGAGATGGCTCGCAAGGGAGCCCCCGCGTAGTCGATGCGGGTTGTTGCACCTGTGTCGTCGCCGACCGGGTGCAGTGTGAGGTGGGACCCAGCACTGCCGTCCCGTCGACGACGGCGCCGGCCCGTTGGTCCCGTGAGTGGCCGGGGTCTAACATGAACAGCCCGTCTTCATCTTCAGGATGAAGGCGGGCTGTTGCGCGTCGTGGATAACAGACGTCGACGGGGCTGCGGACATAGCCGGTTCAGGCACTGGGGGTTGATTTCGACGTCCACATCTGTGGAGTGAGTTGTGGAGAACCTTGCCCACAAAGAATGAGAGATGACGGAGGAGACTGAGCGTCCCGGCGACCTCGCTGCCCATGTTGAGAGCTGAGTTCTGTGGTCCGCGGGCCAGAACGATGATGGCGAGCAGCAGGGCGTGGCGAGGTCTTGTGTTTCACGTGAAACACGTCAGGGAGACGAGTAAAGCAATGCGTTGACGATCGCACCCCTTCGTTGAGGTGCAAGGACTGCATGGTCAGCGCTTGGAGGTCGGGTCCACCCCTCTACTGCTCGTCGCGTCAGGGAGCCCGCTGGTCACCTCGCCACTCGCGTCAGGGGCTGGCGGAACGGATGCGACACCGCTGCGCGTTGTCCTGGTGAGTAGCGTCGATCACGTGTCTTGTCAGCCTGGAGGCCGGCCCGATCGCGACGAGGTCACAACCCATCGCCAGACTTCGAGGCCCGTACCGTTGGCGGTGCAGGTCCGGTCACGTGCACCGACGGGCGTTTCACGTGAAACAGCCCACCTGATGAGTCACGCCTGAACGAGCACCACTGATGAACGCGCGACATCCCAAGTCGGACACGGACGGGGGACGGCCCGTGCTGACAGGCCGGTCCACTTCATCTGCCATGACGGGTGTCTCGCGCCCTTGGGGCTCTAGTGTGCCGCTAGTGATCGTCGGTTCAGCACACCAGTGGGTGCGCGTGGTGCCCGGCCCCGACTTCGCTCGTCGTACTGATCCGGCAGGCTGATGGTGGCTCGGTGGCGCCGTGAGCGTTTCACGTGAAACATGACGGGGAGTCACAGGGTGTGGATGCCCAGTTCGACGCGGGCACTCTGTAGCATTCGTTGGTTGTTGCGATTCTCGCAGGGGCGATGCATGGTGTGTGCCGCTGCAGGGTTGTCCACGCCACGGACGTGCAGATTCGTGGAGGTCCCCTCATGGAGTGTGCTGATAGGCCGATGGGACCCCATGACGGAGTGATGTGTGGGCTCGGTCGTTTCACGGACGCCCTCGGACCGCGGTGCCATCGTGGTAGGGGCGCGCGTCCCATGTTTCACGTGAAACGGACGACCTTTCGTCTGCGACGTCGGTAGCGTGTCCGAATGCGGTGAGCCCGGCCGGTCTCCACTGAGGCACCGGTGGCGCCGAGCCACGGCCAGGCCACCCGACTACGTTGTGGGCTCGGCCCTACGGGCTGCACCACGCGCCGTACGGTGCGCCATGCCGGGAGGGAAAGGAACATGCACGATCTTCGCACTAGTGGCGAGATCTTGACGTCATGACCGCGAGAGAGCTGTGCTACCGCGAAGCGACCGTTGGAGTGCGACATGCCTTCATCTGTGAGGGAGGGGTACCAGTCAGACATGACAGACATGCGATTCCGTGCAAGGTGCGCTTGCACGACCGAAGAGCGCTCTGTCCTGCTGCGCTCCTATCCCCTCGCCCCTTTCGAAAGCCCTGTGGGAGCCAGTCGAGTTCGAGTGCTCATCAGGCCCGTGGTGCTGGTGCCGCGATGTACGGGCCGACCCGGAGCGCCGACATCACCGCATCCGACTCCGCACAGACCTGCAGCGCCTTGCGCGACGACTGCGTGCGGCGTTGAAGGTGGCAACCCCACCCTGACGGCGGCCGGTGTTTCACGTGAAACGTGCGCTGCAGCCGGTCTCGCTCTTCGGGGTCGCCAGACCCGCCACATCGCGATGAGCGAGGCGGCATCCTGGATGACAGAACGTGTTCTCACCCAACACAGGGTGGGGGACGGAATGGCGCTCAGCGTCACCTCAATCCCTGCGTGGACCTGCGAGATGTGACGACGTCGTGCTGCAGAGCGTCGGCATGGAAGATGTGGGCACCAGGCAGCTGGCTGGCCGTGGAGCGTGTCGAGTGGCAGGAAACGACCAAGAGCCAGCACGTGTCTTCCGAGAGTGGGTCAAGGTGGCGCCTTGCGTGTGCACGGGAGCGATGGGGGGTCGACGATGTTCGTGTCGTGGGAGCTCACCTGGAGCTCGTGTTTCACGTGAAACACGATGGGCCGGCCATACACCTGCCGACCAGTGTGGAGCGCGGCGCCACTCGCCCCAGTGACCGCATGGAATACCGGTCCATTGTTGACCGGTCCAGCTGAGATGAGGGTGAGCGACAAGGCGCGGAGGAGGTGTCGCGGGACACGGCTCCAGCCCATAAACTGAACGCAACTAGTGACTGCTGAGTGTCCAGGAGGACGTGTGAAGAAGACTCGCCGTGGAGGCCTGGGCCGTGGCCTGGGAGCGCTGATCCAGAGCACCACCGTGCCCGAGGAGGAGACCCCAGCACCGGAGGGTGGCGGAGTGTCGAGCAGCGACAAGGAGTCCGGGGCGCATTCGAACTCCGCAGGACTTGTCGAATCAAGCGATTCACCTAGTACACCACGGTCTCGCCACAACGACCTGAAGTCATCGACGTCTGATGACGCGCCGTCCTCGTCCTCGACGACGGGACGGCCCGTCGACGTCTTCTTCCCCGCGGGCGCGTCGTCCACGGGTGGTCGTCGCGCGTCGGCGACGCTGTCCGGGTCCTCCGAGACCGCCAGCAGCGCCGCCTCGAGCACCGGGACGCGGCGCCGGCCCGCCATGCCCGCCGTCAAGGCTCCCACTCGGGGTACTGCCCCCACCAAGACGGCTGCCACCACGTCGGCCACGACCACGACCGCGACCACGAACGCGCCCGA
>JAUNTT010000100.1 GCA_030538555.1 Micrococcus sp. | reverse complement strand
GGTGCGCTGGGGGCTGTGGCTGGGGTGCGGTCGCTGCCGTGCGGTCGGTCTGCGCGGTCGCGCCCGTGGGTCAGGGGCTGGCCGGTGTGCCGCCCTCACCCGAGACGGTCGGGGTGCTCGCGCCGTCAGCCGGGGCCGTCGTCGGGTCCGGATCCGCGGTGGTGGTCGGATCGGGGGAGGTGGGCGAGGTGGGCTCGGTGGTGGGCTCGGGTGCCGGAGTCGTGGGATCCGCCGTGGGTGTGGGTGCGGTGGTGGGCTCTGCCGGGGCGCTCGTGGCGGGCTCCGTCGCGGGTGCGGTGGGGGCCGACGTCGGCTGCTCGGTCACCGTCACGGTGGGTGCCGGGACGGGGGAGGCCGGCTGCGGGGTCTCGCCGTTGGCGCCGGTGGAGACCACCACGGTCACCGTCATGGAGAAGGACTGGCGCTGTCCCTCGCCCGGGCTCACGCGAATCACCGACCCGGTGGGCACCGACTCCGAGGACTCCTCGAGGCGAGTGACCTGGAAGCCCTCCTGGCGCAGACGATCGATGGCCACATCGGCGCGCTCGCCGACCACGTTGCGCGGGATGGTGCCCTCGCCCGTGGAGACGAACAGCGTCACGGTGTCGCCGTTGCTCAGGCCCGACGTCGGCTCGAGCGAGGCGACGGTGCCCTCCGGCTCCGGGGAGTCGTCGCTGCGCTGCTCGACTCGCAGGCCGCGATCCTCGAGCTCCCGGGTCACCTCATCGGCGTCGCGGCCCACGTAGTCCGAGGCCGTCAGCGTGATCTCCTGGGACTGCGTGGTCTCCGCCGAACCGGGGTTCTGGTCCCTCTCACCCATCAGCTGCGGCCACAACAGCGCGCCGATCACGGCGAAGAGAATCAGCAGCAGCAGGCCGATCAGCGGCCAGCGCGGACCACGACGCCGGCCACGCGCCTCCGGTCCGACGATGGCGGTGGCGTCGGGCTGGTCCTCCACGGCCAGCGGACCGGGGCGCTGCTCCGCGGGCTGCGGGGCCCGAGAGGCGGCGATCGGGGCGGCAGTACCGGACGACGCGGCAGCACCGGCGGCACCAGACGAAGCGGTGTCGTCCTGGGTGCCGGGCGCGCCGTCGTCGTGCCGGGCCCCGGCCGTGTCCTGGCTGGCGGTCACCGCGGGCATCGCGGCGGTGGCCGTGGAGGCGTGATCGATCTCGGCAGCGTCCCCATGGGTGTCGCGCATGCCGGAGAAGTCCAGCGGCGCGGTCTGAGCGTCCAATTCCGCGGTGGGGGCGTCGTCGTCGAGGAACGCCGCGAGCCCGGGCACGGCGGCCACGGCCCCGGCGGTGTCGCGGCGGCGCAGGGCGTCGGCGGCCTCGGAGAGAGCCATCGCGTCCGCGGGGCGCTCGAGCGGATCCTTCGAGAGCAGGCACATGATCAGGGCGCGCACCGGGGAGGGAATCGAGTCCGGCAGCGGCGGCGGGGCGTCATTGACCTGGGCGAGAGCGATCGCGATCTGCGACTCGCCCGTGAACGGCCGGCGCCCCACGAGGGACTCGTAGCCGATGATACCCAGCGAGTAGAGGTCGGAGGCGCCCGTGGCCTGCTGGCCGGTAGCCTGCTCGGGCGCCAGATACTGGGCGGTGCCCATCACCTGGCCGGTGGCGGTCAGCGGGACCTGATCGGCGAGGCGGGCGATGCCGAAGTCGGTGACCTTGACGCGTCCGGTCGGCGTGATGAGCAGGTTGCCGGGCTTGACGTCACGGTGGACCAGGCCCTGGGCGTGCGCGGCGGACAGGGCGGCGGCGGTCTGGGAGATGATCTTCAGCGTCCGCTCGGGGGAGAGCACGCTCTCCTTCTCGAGGATCGCCGAGAGCGGCTGGCCGGGCACTAGCTCCATGACGAGGTACGCGGAGCCCTTTTCCTCGCCGTAGTCGTAGACATTGGCGACGCCGGGGTGGTTGAGCAGCGCGGTGTGCTGGGCCTCGGCGCGGAAGCGACGCAGGAAGTTCTTGTCTCCCGTGTACTCCTCTTTCAGGATCTTGACAGCGGTGATCCGGCCCAGGACCTTGTCCCGTGCCTTCCACACTTCACCCATGCCGCCGATGGCGATCCGGTCGGTCAGCTGGTACCTGCCGCCCAGCGTGATTCCCGATGTCGGCCTCATTGTGCGACCACCGCTTCCATCATCCTCTTCATGTTGTCCACCGTCAGTCGGTGGCCTGTGCCCACGTCTGTGTTCTCGATGACGATCGTGACCGCGTACCGCGGATTCTGTGCCGGCGCGAAGCCGGTGATCCAGGAATGCACGTTGTCACTGCCGCCGATCTGTGCTGTTCCGGTCTTCGCGGCGATCTGCACCTGCGAGGACCGTGCTCCGGTCGCGCCGCCGGACTCGACAGCCTCCACCATCATGTCCCGGACCTGGCCGGCGACCTCGCCGGATGTCGCGCGCCCGAACTCGCGCGGACTGAACTCCTGGACCACGGAGAGGTCGGAGCGGCGGATCGACTCCACGAGCTGGGGCTGCATGACCATGCCGCCGTTGGCGATGCCCGCGGCCACCATGTTCATCTGCAGCGCCGTGGCCTGCACGTCGCGCTGGCCGATCGCGGACTGCGCGAGGGCGGCGTCGTCGAGCTCGGCGGGGAAGCGCGAGCCCGTGACGTTCAGCGGCATCTCGAAGCCCCGGTTGAAGCCGAAGCGCTCGGCGACCTCGCGGATGCGGTCCTGGCCGAGCTCGACGGCGGCGATCGCGAACGGCGTGTTGCACGAGTGCGCGAGGATCCAGCTCAGGGTGGCCTGATCCTGGGCGTTGCATTCACCGGCCTGGTAGTTGCCCATCTGCGTGCGGGTGCCCGGCAGGGTGTAGGTGTCGGGGACCTCGAGCTCGTCGTCGGGGGCGTAGTCGCCGGATTCGAGCATCGCGACGACGTCGATCAGCTTGAAGGTGGAGCCCGGGGAGACGAGGTTCTGGGTGGGGCGGTTGGTGTACGCGGAGGCGCCCGGGGTGTTGTCCAGTTCCTCCATCGCGGCGCGGGCCTCGGCGAGGTTCACGGAGGACACGGCGTTGGAGTCGAAGCCGGGGCGGGAGTACATCGCGAGAATGGCACCGGTGGTGACGTCCGTGACCACCACGGAGCCGCGCTGGCCCTCGGGGATCGCCTCGGAGGCGAGGCGCTGCAGCGAGCCGTTCAGCGTCAGCTCGACCTGATCGCCCTGGGCGGTGGTGCCCGTGATGATCTCGAAGGCGCGGTCCATGAACTGCGCCGAGGAGGTGCCCGCGAGGTAGCGGTTGAGCTTGTCCTCGAGGCCGGTGGAGCCGTAGTTCAGCGAGTACATGCCGGTCAGGGGTGCGTAGAGCTCGGGGCTGGTGTACTCGCGCAGATAGTCGAACCGGGACTCGGACTCCAGCGACTGCGCGATGGGGTTGCCGTCCACGAGGATGGGCCCGCGGGGCGCACCGAACTCCAGGTAGATCTGGCGGCGGTTGAGGTCGTCGTCCTTGAGGTTCTCGGCGAACACCACCTGAATGGCGGAACCGGCGAGGGCCAGCACCATGATCATGGCGACGGCGGTGATCCAGACGCGACGGATGGCCTCGTTCACGGGCTCCTCACCTCCCGGGGTCCGGGTGCGGTGGCCTCTTCGGGGTCGGCCGGGTCCTGCTGCCCGGCGCCGGGGCCCGAGGCGTTGACCATGTGGTCCACGATCACGGGGCGGCGCGCGGCATGGGAGATCCGCAGGACCAGCGCCATGATGATCCAGTTGGCCAGCAGGGAGGAGCCGCCGGCGGCGAGGAACGGCGTCGTCAGGCCCGTCATCGGAATCACGAGCATCACGCCGCCGGCCACCACGAACAGCTGCCAGGCCAGGGTGAACGCGAGACCCGAGGCGAGCAGCTTGCCGAAGGTGTCGCGGGCGCCGAGGGCGGCGCGCATCATGCGGGTCACCAGCAGCAGGTAGAGCACGAGCACGGCGGCCAGGCCGACGAAGCCCAGCTCCTCACCGATGGTGGTGATGATCATGTCCGAGTGGTTCAGCGGGACGCGCCAGGGGGCGCCGGCGCCGAGACCGGTGCCCATCAGGCCACCGGAGGCCATGCCGAACACGCCCTCCACCACCTGCAGGGAGCCGCCGAAGGCGCGGTTGTAGATCTCCGGGGCGAAGGCGTTGAGCCACACGTCGAAGCGCGCGGTCACGTGCGGCATGAACAGGAACGCGAGCACCGCGCCGACGCCGATCAGACCCAGACCCAGCACGATCCAGGAGATCCGCGAGGTGGCGATGTAGAGCATCGCCATGAACAGGCCGAAGAACAGCAGCGCCGAGCCAAGGTCGCGCTGGAAGACCAGCACGCCCAGCGCCACGAACCATGCGACGAGCAGGGGCCCGAGGTCCCGCAGCCGGGGGAAGGTCAGGGGGCCGAGCTTCTTGCCCGCCAGCAGGATGATGTCCCGGTTGGCGGAAAGGTAGCCGGCGAAGAAGATGGCCAGCGTGATCTTCGCGATCTCGCCGGGCTGGAACGTGCCGAAGCCGAGGTTGATCCAGATCCGTGCGCCGTTGACCGTCATGCCGATGCCCGGCAACAGGGGCAGGAGCAGCAGCAGCGCGGAGGCCGCGAGGAAGAGGTAGGGCCAGCGGCCGAGCCAGCGGTGCTCGCGCACCACCAGCAGCACCGCACCGGCCACCACCATGGCCAGGACGGTCCACATCAGCTGCGAGTTCGAGTTGGCCAACGTGTTCACTGGCTCGAGGCGGTGGATCAACGCGAGGCCCAGGCTGTTGAGCATCACCGTGATCGGCAGGATGTAGGGGTCCGCGAACTTCGCCCGCCAGCGCAGGATCACGTGCAGGGCCAGCGCGGCCCCGGCCAGGACACCGGCCTGCACCCAGTAGGAGTTCGTGATGGGCCGCTCCGTGCCGATGGCGCCCAGCAGGTTCGCGCCCAGGCCGATGCCCAGCGCCAGGATCAGCAGGAACAACTCGGTGGTGCGGCGCGGCCGCGGGGGAGAGATGACCGAGGGCATCAGCCACCCCCTGCCGTGGACGTGGGCGACGGGGTGGAATCGGTGGGCTGCGGCGCTGCCGGGGTCGGCGATCCCGCGGCATCCGAGGGCTGTTGCGTCGCGTCTGCACCGCCCGGCTGGTCGGTGGCCGCGTCGCTCGGCTGCGCGTCGGGCGACTGCGTGCCGGTGGGCCGGTCCGTGGGCGACGGCGTCGGGGACGGTGACGAGGAGGCGGCCGGGCTGGACGTGGACGTGGGGGAGGACGCGGCGGCGAGGTCCTCGACGATCCGGTCCGCGTGTTCGAGATCCCGGGCAGGGATGCCGGCCTGCACGCGGGTGCGGGCGTAGCCGGTCAGCGAGTCCAGGGAGATGTCGGTGCTGCGGTCGAGCTCCGAGAGCTCCAACGGGCCCAGCTGCTGCGGCACGCCCTTGAAGACCGCCACGCGGCCGTTGTCATCGCCGACGAAGTACTGGGTCTGGGTCCACAGATAGCCCCACACCAGCACGACGCCAAGGATCAGCGCCAGCATGGTGGCGAAAACCGGGACGAAGATCCCGCGCCGGTAGCCGTGCCGGCGCCCCGTCTCGGGGCTGGAATTCGCCGTCGTGGCGGGGTCCGGGTCTGCGGTGGAGGCCTGGTCCTGCGGGCTGCGTTCGGCGGTGGAGGTGACGGCCGCGCTCGCCGGCGCCGAGCGGGTGGGGCTGACCGCCGGGTCGGCCGCCGCCTCCTCCGACGCCGCCGCGGCCTGCGTTGAGAGTTCGGGCGCGGCCTCGGCAGTCCCTGCAGCGTGCGCCGTGCCGACGGCCCCGGTTGTACTTGCGGTGCCGACGCCACCGACGGTGCCGGCGTTGACCCCCGCGGCGGCCGAGCCGCTCCCGGTGACGGTGGGGCCCGGCGTCGGGAGAGCCTCATGGCCGGAGGTGAGCAGCGCGGCGGTGCGCTGCGGACGGTTCTGCGGGGTGGGCTCCTCGCCGAGCAGCACCGCGGCGCGGCGGCGGGTGGAGGCGCGCGTGACGATGGGGATGCGGTCCGTCTTGATGGCCGAGGACGCGGCGCCGACCAGCAGGTGCGGGCGAGCATCGAGCTCCTCGCGCAGCAGCACGCCGGTCACGGCCCCGTGATCGCCGGAGCGGGCGGCCTTCAACGCCGCCTCAGACAGGTGCACCTCGCCGACCGGGGTCAGCTCCTCCTCGGTGCCCTCGGCGATCTCGACGACGATGATGGTGACGTTGTCCGGGGCGCCGCCCTTGAGGGTGCGGGTCACCAGATCGTCGACGACCTCGTTGAGCGAGAGCTCGGGACTGGCCAGCACCTGGTGGATCGTCGCGTTGGGCACCACGTCCGTGAGCCCGTCCGAGCAGAACAGCCAGCGCTCGCCGGGGGTGACGTCCACGCTGAACACGTCGAGCTCGGGGGAGGCGTCGACGTCGCCCAGCACGCGCATCAGCACATTCTTGTTGGGGTGGTGCTCGGCTTCTTCTGGCGCGAGGCGGCCCTCATCCACGAGGCGCTGGACGAATGTGTGATCGCGGGTGATCTGCTCGAACTGCCCGTCCTTGAGGCGGTAGGCGCGCGAATCGCCGACGTGGGCCATGTGGAAGGTGCTGTCCGCGAGCAGCCCGGCCGTGCACGTGGTGCCCATGCCCGCCAGCTTGGGATTGGCGTGGACCAGCTCGTTGAGGATCAGGTTCGCGTTCTGGATCTCATCCGGGAGCACCGTGGCCGGATCCTCATAGCCCACGGCGTCGAGCGGGGCGAGATCCAGCACCGTGGAGGCGCTCGCGACGTCGCCGCCCACATGCCCGCCCATGCCGTCCGCGAGCACTGCCAGATGACGCCCCACATAGGCGGAGTCGTCATTCTTGGCGCGCACCCGTCCGACGTCGGAGCGGGCTGCGTAGTGCAGGACATAGGGCATGGGCTAGGCCTCGAGCTCCATGACGGTCTTGCCGATCCGAATCCGATCCCCGGGGGCCACCACGAGAGCACGGGTCACGGCCGTGTCCGCCACATAGGTGCCGTTCGTGGACCCGAGATCCTCGAGGAACCAGCGCGTGCCCTGCGGGAACAGGCGGGCGTGGCGGCCGGAGGCGTAGTCGTCATCAAGCACCAGCCCCGCGTCCTGCGCGCGTCCCATCAGCAGTGCGGTGCCCTGCAGGTCCAGGACCTGGCCCTTCGCTGGACCCGCAACAATGTGCAGCCTGCGGGCCAGCTTCGGTGCCGGGGCGCTGGCCGTCGGGGTGACGGGGGTCGACGTCGGCGCTGAGGTGGGGGCGGAGGCGGCGACCGGTGCGGCGGCGGAGGCGGCCGGCGTCGGGACGGGGGCAGCGGTGCGCGCGGCTGAGCCAGCACCCTGGGCGGGCGCGGTGCCCTGCGCGCGCTGCAGGCGCATCTTGTTCTTCTTGCCGACGATCAGATCGCGGCCCTGGGAGGTCACGATCGAGACGATCAGGATCCACAGGGCCAAGAGCAGGCCGAAGCGCAGGGCGGCGATCGCGAGTTCGCTCATGCGTCACTGTCCTCCGTCCGCGTGGAATCGCATGGTGGTCTGGCCCAGCACAATACGGTCCCCGTCGCGCAGCGTGCGGGAACCGTCCACGTCCTGGCCGTTCACCTGGACCCCATTGCGGGAGCCCAGGTCAATCAGTGTGACGGAGGAGCCCGCGCGGACCAACTGCACATGCGCGCGAGAGACCGAGGTGTCCGAGAGCACGACGTCGGAGCGCTCAGAGGACCGGCCGACCACCGTGTCCGCATCGTGCAACGGGTGCAGCGCTCCCTCGACCTCGATGGCCGGGACGGCGGTGTGGGCTGTGTTGTGGCGGGGTGTGTCGCGGTGGTGAGCCTCGTGGCGCGGTGCGGGCATGGCTGCGGTGGGCGCCGGGGCTGCGTCCTCGTACGCCGGGTACTGCGGTGCGGGGCCGGGCAGGTCGTCCTCGATCAGCTGTTGCGGTGGGGCCTCGGTGGCGGCTGCGGCGGGCTGTTCGGCGGGCGGCTGCTGCGCAGGAGAGCCGGCGGAGGTGGCCGAGCCGTCGTCGAGCAGGGCCTGCACGTTCAGGCGCCCCTCGCGCAGGGAGTCATTGAGGTGGAACGCGACGCGCACGGTGCCGGGCAGGGAGTAGCCCTGGGAGTCGGCGTAGCGGATGACCTCGTCGCACAGCTCCTGGGCCAGGGCGGTGCCCCACGTGCGGGCGCGCTCGAAGTCCGGCGTGGAGAAGTGCACCGTGAAGGAATTGGGCGCCACCACATGGCCCTCGGACACGATCACGGACTCATCATCCATGGCATGACGCAGGGCCGCGGCGATCTCCACGGGCTTCACGGCATGATTGCCGCCCGCCGAGAACGCCGTGCGCACGGCCTTCTCCAGGCCGCGCTCGAGGTTGTCCAGAAGTCCCA
>JAUNTT010000099.1:6079-8384 GCA_030538555.1 Micrococcus sp. | reverse complement strand
CTGCACCGTTCGCGCGCCGGAACGGTGCTCACCCCGGAGAGCGGGAACGGGGACCGGCGACCAGACAGCAGAACGCCCCCGGGAGCTGGAGTGCTCGCCGGGGGCGAAGGTGCTCCCCTTGGGGACAGGAAGCCCGCACATGGGGAAAACCCCCGGAAACTTTGGCATGTTTCCGGGGGTTTCGTAGCGGAGACGGGGGGATTTGAACCCCCGGTCCGGTTTTCGCCGGACCCTTCATTAGCAGTGAAGTCCATTCGGCCGCTCTGGCACGTCTCCCCATCCAGCCGCACGGCGGACCGTGCGAAGGGACTCGACCAGCCTACCGTGTCCGGTGGTGATCCCTCAAAGGCACCCACTGACGGCACGGCATCCCTGCACATGTGCCAGCCCGACTCGCCACCGCCCGCCCCGTGACAGACCTGCGACAGCCCGACAACAGCGCCGGCCTCAGGCAACGGCAAGGGCCCCGCACCGTCACCCGGTGCGGGGCCCTGCTGTGTCAGCTCAGCTGATCGGTGGCTGCGGTGTCACCGCGGCCGGCCGATCAGTGATCAGGCGGGGCGGCCGTCGTGGCCGTGCTCGCCGAACTCACCGTCCACGTTGCCCTCAACCTGGACGTCCTCGTGGCGGACCTCCTCGGAGATGCGCTCGGTGTCCTCGTGGGTGCGCTTGCCCAGCGAGACCTTCTCGGCCTCGACGGTCTTGTCGACCACGGGGACATCCTCGTGAGTGGTCATCTCGATGACCTCGTCGTCGCTGCCGACGCCGGAGGCCTGAGCGGAGTTCGCGTCCACGGGCTCGCGCTCCACGACGATCTCCTCGCGCTGCACGGGGACCTCGACGGTCTCGGTGGCGGTGTAGGAATGCTTGCGCAGACGCACGCGGCCGGACTCGCGGCGCTCGGTGCCCACGTTGAGCTTCTCGTCGCGGACCACCATGGACTCGCCCTCGGCCACGTCGCCGCGGCTGTCAGCGTGACGATCGTCAGCGTGGCGGGCCTCGGTGCCGTGGTGAAGGTCGGTGTGGCCGTCCTCCACATCGTGGCGGCCCTGCTCGCCGGCGGCCAGGCCGGTGCCTGCGGCGCCCGCGGTGGCTTCGCGGTCATCCACGCGACCGTCGCGGTGCTCGTCATGGCGGACGTCGCCGTCACGGTGCTCACCGTGCTGGTAGTCCATCGAGTAGTACTCGTAGATGCGCTGCTCTTCCTCAGGGGTGAGGTTGCCGTCAGCGTCCACGTTCGGAGCGTCCTTCACGAAGTCCTTCTCGAAGGGCACGGTGATGCCGTCGTTGGTGTGACGGGCGTTGTTCAGCGGGATGAAGGTCTCGTTGCCGCCGAACAGGCCGGTCTTGACGGTCACGAAGGTGGGCTCGCTGGTCTGATCGTCCAGGTACACCTGGCCGACCGAACCGATCTTGTCACCGGACTCCGAGTAGACGTCGGCGTTCTGCAGCTGCTCGATCATGTTGCGGTCCATAGGAGGATCTCCTTATCCGTAGACGACGATTCGGAGCAGTTGGGCCTGCCCCGCATCCGTGACCCCGACGTTTCCGCACCTCATCGCCCCAGGTCAACGACTCAGGACTCGTCCCAGCCAGATTTTTTCCCTCGTTTCTCTGAGCGAGAAATCCGCCCGCGACACCGTCCCCTCAGCCTTGACCGGCCCTGGTGCGTACTCTTAAATGCGGACCTCACGCCCGCCCCACACCCACCCCGTCGGAAGGATCGCCACGCCGTGACCAGCGTCACCCCCACCACCCATCGCATCGCCGTCGTCGGAGGCGGACCCCGAGCGGTGATGGTGCTGGAGAGACTCCTGGCGCACCTGCAGGCACGCGACCCGCAGCAGATCTGCGCACCGCTGTGCATCGACGTCATCGACCCCTTCCCTGCCGGCCCGGGCCGGGTGTGGCGCACGGACCAGTCCGAGTTGTATCTGATGAACACGCCGTCGTTCTTCCCGACGGCGGCCGCCGCGGACAACCCAGGCCTGCGGCCCTCCACCGCGGCACTGTCCTTCGACCAGTGGCGCCGCGTGAACCCGGAGCGCAGTCTGCACGTGGGCCGCAATCAGTACCCGGCCCGCGCCGTGTACGGGCGCTACCTCCGCGACCTCTTCGACGCCGTCGTGGAGACGCTGCGCGCCCGCCCGGAGGTGGATGCTGTCCACGAACATCGCGCCGAGGTCACCGCGGTCCACCCGCAGCCGGACGGCACCTTCACGCTGGACCTCGCCACCTCACCGAGTGCTCCCGACGACGCCGCTCACCACGGCTCCGACGCCTCCGGACCCGATGCCTCAGGACC
>JAUNTT010000099.1:0-6069 GCA_030538555.1 Micrococcus sp. | reverse complement strand
CGCCCCACGCACGCTCACCGCGGACGCCGTCGTGCTCGCGCTGGGCCACCAGCAGGCGCGGCCCAGCGCGGTGCAGCGCCGCCTGGCCGCCACCGCCGCAGCCTCGCACGGCGCCGCCCACTACCAGGGCCCGCAGATCCCCTCGGACGTGGACTGGGACGGCATCGAGCCCGGGGCGCACGTGCTGGTCCGCGGCATGGGGCTCAACGCCTTCGACATCATGGCCCAGCTCACCCAGGGCCGCGGCGGCACCTTCCATCGCACGGGCGAGGGCCCCGGCGAGGCGCTCAGCTACACGCCCTCCGGCGAGGAGCCGGTGCTGCACCTGATGTCCCGCCGAGGCATCCCCTACCTGCCCAAGGCGGAGCTGGTGTCCTTCGTGCCGCACGGCACGGCACTGAGCTACCTGTCTGATCATGCGGCGGCGCAGCTGATCGAGCGCCACGGTGAACTGGATCTCGCCGAGCACGTGTGGCCGCTGCTGCACCGCGACGTGGTCCGCCACTACTACGCCACCATGGCGCGCACGCAGCCCGAGTTCCTGGGCGGCCCGGTGGCCGCGCGGCGGTTCCTCGGCGAACTGGTCGGACTGCTCGAGGACGCCGGTCGCGGTGCTCCCGTCACCGCACGGCACGCCCAGACGCTGCTCGAGCGCTACGCGCCAGACCGCCACTTCCTCGACATCCTGGCCTACGCGGATCCCTTCCGCGATGACGTCTTCGCCTCCCCACAGGACTACCACGAGCAGGTCGCCACGCTCATGGAGCAGGCCTGCGCGGAGGCGGTGATGGGGGAGGACTCGCCCTTCATGATGGCCCTGGGCGCCCTGCACGCCGGGCGGTTGCGCATCAAGCGGTGGGTGGCCGAGGGCCGGATCTCGGCCGCTTCGCGCGCTCGCGATGTGCAGGGCTGGTTCGAGCCGCTCGTGGAGGGTCTCACCTCCGGTCCGCCGCGCTGGCGGGTCGAGCAGATGCTGGCGCTGCACCGGGCGGGGCTCGTGGATTGGGTGGGCCGCGGGCCCATCGTGGAGCCGAATGCGACGTCGTCGGGCTTCACCGCCCACAGCCCTCAGGTGGGCGATCCGGATGGTCGGGGCCCGGCCGCTGTGACGGGCTCGTGGCTGATCGAGGCGATGATGCCGGCCAACCGCGTGCAGGTCGGCTCGGCGCCGCTGATGCGTCAGCTCCATCACGACGGCGTCGCCACCGTCGCGCGGTTCGAGGACGCCGAGGGTGTGGTGCAGGAGTCGGCCGGCTTCGCCGTCACGGGCCGTCCGCACCGGCTGGTCGATGAGGCCGGGACGCCCCGGGAGGGGCTCTACGTCATCGGACTGCAGCTCTCCGCGGTGCAGTGGGGCACCGCGATTGCCGCCGAGGCCGGCGAGCGCCCCGACGGGCGCGCGCTGAGCCTCGGCGACGCCGATGCGATCGCCACGGCGCTGCTGCGCCCCGCGCAGGCCTGCTGACCCACCGGCAACCCCGTCGACGACGTCAGGGCGCCCCACCGAGGTGGGACGCCCTGACGCTCGGGGGACGGGTCAGTCCTGCGCTGCGACGAGCGCCTCGAAGCGGTGCATCAGCACGGCCAGCTCACCGCGGGAGATCTGCTGGTTGGGACGGAAGGTGCCGTCCACGTAGCCGTTGGTCACGCCCACCGACGCCATCCACTGGATCGCGTCGTAGTGCGTGCTGCCTGCGCGAACATCGGAGAAGTCCGAGGTCGCCGGGGCGGTGTACTCGGGCCCGGCGGCGCGGAACAGGAAGGACGCGAACTCGCCGCGGGTCACGTCACGGCTGAGGCCGAACGTGCCATTGGCGTAGCCGCGGGTGATCTCCTCGGCCACGCCCCACGCGATGGCACCGACGTGCGCCGAGGTGGCGGGCACGTCCGGGAAGGCCGGCGCCGGGTACGCGGCATCCTGATCGCCCATGTAGCGGTACAGGAAGGACATGGACTCGCCGCGCTTGGTGCGCTCGGCCTTGCCGAACCGGCCGTCGGTGTAGCCGGTGGAGATCCCGGCGCACTGCATCCAGCGGATCGCGGAGAAGTAGGCGGTGCCCGGCGCGTTGTCGGAGAAGTTCGGGGCGTCGCACACGGGGGCGCCGGTGACGGTCAGGGCGTGCCGGACGATCGTCGTCGTGCCGTCCGTGTAGTGCACGGTCATGACCAGCTCGCCGTCGCCGGCCTGCTGGGGGGCCTGGATGCCGGTGAGGGTGACGGTGTCCGGCTCGACGGCGCTCACGCTGCCGAGCTCCTGGACGGTCCCGTCGGCGGCGAAGGCGACGTCCACGCTGGACACCGCGGGGGAGCCGTCGGAGCGGATCTGCAGATCGCCCAGCGTCAGCGCGATGGGGGCGCCCACGCTCACCGTGGCCGGAGCCCCGGTCACGGAGACGCCCTTCTTCGCGAAGTCGGGGCGCACCGCACCCTCGGCCTCGGCCTCGGCACGCGCCTGATCGGTCAGCGCCTGCGCGTCCCGCAGACCCAGGTTCACGAAGTTCTCGCGGCCGATGGCCAGACCGGTGTAGCCGTCAGGGGCATTCGCGGGATTGTTCTGCGACACCCACGTGTCATCGCCGAGGAAGGACAGGGTGGCCACGGTGTACATCTGATCGTCCTGGACGGGCTGCCCGTCGATCCAGATGCCCGTCACGCGGTCGCCCTCGGCGCGGGAGGCGTCATAGGTCCACGTGAAGTTCTCGGACCAGCCGAGGGTGAAGCGGCGGGTGTCGCCGCGCCAGTTCTCCTCGAGAGTCGTCTTGATCGACGAGCCCGGGATGTCGAAGTAGACCAGCGTGTTGCCGAACGGGGCGACGTCGAGCACCTCGCCCAGGGTCAGCTTGCCGACCAGCCCGGCCGGCTTGTCCGTGAAGGCGCCGGAGGCGGTGAACCGGTCGTAGAGCAGCTCGGAACGCAGACCGCCCGGGTTGTTCACGGCAATGTCCACCTCCTGGTCAGCGGTCTCGACGGCCCGCTTGATGGCCTCGGCGCTCCAGTTGCCCAGCGTGGACTCGGCGGAACGGGAGCCGCCGGCCCGCCAGTTGCCGCCCGCGGCGATCACATCGGCGTAGTCGGTGGTCAGCGAGCCGTCGAGGTTCGCGATGACGGTCGACTGCGCCTCCTTGAAGTAGGCGACGGCCTCTTGCTCGATGCGGTACACCTCAGCGGTGCGCGGGGACTCGGCGGCCGCGGCGGCCGGATCCTGCGTGGAGCGCGCCAGCATCTGGGAGTCGACGCCGGTCAGCTCACCCTCGGCGTTGAGCGTCAGCTCCACCGCGGCCACGTGCGAACCGGACTGCCCGGCCTGCATGACGGGCCGGTCCACACCGCCCTGCGCCGCACCGTAGTGGTAGAGCTGGTGGGTGTGGCCGTTGAAGATCACGTCCACCGACGCCGTCGTGTCCTGCACGATCGAGCGGAAGACCTCGCTGTTGATCTGTTCGGCGCTGAAGTCCCCGGCGCCACGGGCGCCGTCGTGATACGAGGCGACGACGACGTCGGCCTGGTCGGTGGCCTTGAGCTCATCGGCCACGGCATTGACCGCCTGGACCAGGTCGAGGACCTCGTTGCCCTGCAGCCCGGCAGCGGTGGTGGTGGCGTAGAGGTTGTTCGGCACGGCGCCGATGACGGCCACGCGCACCCCGTTGACCTCGAAGATCTCATGCGAGGAGAGCACCGGCTCCTTGGTCTGCGGATCCACGAAGTTCGCGGCCACCACGGGGAAGTTCGCGCGCTCGGCCACCCGACCGGTCAGGTCATCCAGGCCGCGGTCGAACTCGTGGTTGCCGGCGCCGAGGACGGCGAGGTCCAGGGCGTTCATGATGTCGATGGTCGGCAGGTCCTGCTGCACATTGGACACCGAGGCGGAGCCGCCGATGAGATCGCCCGCCGAGGTGAGCAGCACGGAGCCCTCCCCGTGCTGGGCCTCGAACGCGCGGCGGTAGTCCTCGACCGTGTCGGCGAACTGGGTGCCGATGTAGTTCTCGGACAGGGCGCCGTGGAAGTCATTGAAGGAGAGCACGGAGATGGTGGTGCTCTGCGCCGCGGTGTCCACGGCGAAGGCGGGGGCCGCGCTGGCCGGGGCAAGGATGAGGGTGGTGCACGCGGCCGTGGCGGCGGCGCGGCGGGAGAAGAACGAAGACATGATTCCCCTGGTGACGGTGCTGATGATGACGCGGCGCTCGTGACTCACATCACGGCACACTACGTGACCATCGTGCCCGCTCCGGGTTCCCAGGGGGAACACCCCAGGTGACCAGTAGGGAAACTACACGCGGATGGTAAGGGATTCGAACCCTTGGTACGGGGTTACCGCACACCGGTTTTCAAGACCGGCTCCTTCGGCCGCTCGGACAACCATCCCGATCTGACGCGGCGGTCCTTGTGGTGGCAGTGCCGCGACAGCCCCTCTACTGTACCCAGTCCTTCGCACGGGACATGATGGTGAGCATGCATGGCCCCACTGTCGGATCCACCCCGCTCGAGACCACCGTCGCTGTCTTGCCCGCGCGCATGCGCGCCGTGCGGTACTCCGGCGCCGGCGGCGCCGAGGTCATCGAGTGCCGGGAGGAGGACCTGCCCGACGTCGGCCCGGGCGAGGTCCTGATTCGGGTTGCGGCGGCGGGGATCAACCGGGCCGATGTCCTGCAGCGCGAAGGGCACTATCCGCCGCCACCGGGTGCTTCTCAGATCCCCGGGCTGGAGGTGGCCGGCGTCGTGGTGGGCGCGGGCGATCGCGTGACCGGGTGGCAGCCCGGGGAGCGGGTGTGCGCGCTGCTCGCCGGTGGCGGTTATGCGGAGTACGTGGCCGTGCCGCAGGGCCAGGTGCTGGCGGTGCCGGAGCAGGTGTCGTTGCTGCAGGCCGCGGTGTTCGCGGAGGCGGCGTGCACGGTGGGGGCGAATCTGCTCGAGCGCGCGGGGGCGCGCGCCGGGCACTGGGTGCTCATCCACGGGGGCGCAGGAGGCGTGGGCCAGTTTGCCGTGCAGGCGCTGCGGGCTCGCGGCTGCCGCGTGATCGCGACGGCGGGCACCCCGGAGACGCTGCAACGCTGCCGTGAGCTGGGCGCGGAGCATGTGCTCGACTATCGCGAGTTCGTCACACCCGAGGGGTCCGTGGCGTTCGCGGACCGAGTCCGCGCCTGTACGCAGGGGCACGGGGTGGACGTGGTGCTCGACGTCGTCGGGGCCAGCTATCTGTCCGAGCATCTCGCCGCGCTCGCCGAGGAGGGCTGCGTGGTGACCATCGCGGTGCCCGGCGGGGCCACGGCGAAGCACGTGTCGCTGCTGACGCTGATGCAGCGCCGGGCTCGGCTGACCGGCTCGACCCTGCGCTCGCGCAGCAGTGCGGACAAGGCGGAGATCCTGGCACGCGCCGGGGCCGAGTTCTGGCCCGACGTGCTGGCCGGGCGCATCACACTGGAGGTGCAGCACCGCTTCGAGCTGGCCGAGGCCGCGGACGCGCACCGCGAATTCGAGCGCCGGGGTCGGTGGGGCCGCGTCGCCCTGATCATGGATGCCGAGCTCGTGGACGGGGAGCACTTCGTGACGCCGACCGTGGCAGGGGAGGAAGCGTGATGGCGGGACCGTTCTCGAGGATGCGCCAGAAGCGTGCGGACCAGCGCGAACTGGGGGAGGGCCTGTGGCGTCAGGCCCACGATCGCTACGCCCGCGCCCTGCACCGCTATCACCAGGCGGTGGCCGCGGCCGCGCAGAGCGGGGCGCTGTCCGCTGAGCAGGTCGCCGGTGTGGCCCATGCGGGGGAGCACTTGGAAGCCAGCCTGGCGCGAGTTCGGCAGCTCACGGTCGGGCTGCAGCGGCAGTTCCCGGCGTCCCAGGAGCACCACATCCCGGCCCGCACCTCCGATGTGCACCGGCAGCTCTCCCGCGCCGCCCACGAGTTGGCGGCCACCGCGCAGGCACTGACCATGTTCCGGCTCGGTCAGGGTTCCTCCGTCTCCGTGGGTCGGCACGCCGAGCGCACCCTGGAGTTCGTGGCGCAGGCCGAGGCGGCGGCCCAAAACCTCTGAGCATGCCCGCCGCTGGCTGCGGCGTCGCGGGTGGGCAATGTCC
>JAUNTT010000098.1:2416-8467 GCA_030538555.1 Micrococcus sp. | reverse complement strand
CTGACCATGGGCATCATCACCTGGAAGACCGGGGGGATCGAGATGGCGGTGCTGCTGCACGCCGTGAACAACCTGGCCCTGGTGCTCATCGCCCCCATGATCCCCAGCCTCCTGCAGCAGGGCGGGGAGAGCCCGTGGGTGCTGCTGGCGTCGGTCACGCCGAAGATTGTGCTGCTGGTGGGCCTGTGGATCTGGGTGTCCCGACGCGAGGGGGTCGGTCTGTGGGAGCCGGTGCGGGGCCGCGGTCGGCTCGGCGGCCGGCTCGGCTGACCGCAGCGCCGGCGCGTGGCGCCACTCACGTGCCGCGTCCCGGCGGCTGCGTGCGGCGTACGCTGGTCATCCCATGTGCCGTCTCTTCGCTCTCCACGCCGATCAGCCCGTGACCGCGCGCTTCTGGCTGCTGGATGCCCCCTACAGCCTGCGCGCCCAGTCCCGGTTCAACGCCGACGGCACCGGGGTGGGCTGGTTCGGGTCCGATGGCGACCCGTCTGTTGCGAAACGGCCGATCGCCGCCTACGACTCGGAGGACTTCGAGTCCATCGCGACCAGCCTCACCTCCCGCACGATGCTCGCCCACGTTCGCCTGTCCAGCGGCACCTGCGCAGCGGAGGAGAACACCCAGCCGTTCCTCCACGACGGCATCGTCTTCGCCCACAACGGCGTCCTGCACGTCACCGAGGAGATGCGCGAACGGGTCCGGTCGCTCGGCGCCGCGCACCATGTGGGCGGGGAAACCGACAGCGAGTGGCTGTCCGCGCTCATCGCCGGGGAGACGGCCGCGCACGAGGGTGATCTGCACGACGGACTGGTCGCCGCGCTCGGATGGGTGGGTCGCCACGTCCCCGTCTACTCGTTGAATCTGCTGGTCGCCCGGGACGACGTGCTGTACGCGGTGCGCTACCCGGAGAAGAACGAGCTGTGGATCAACGACCGGCCGCCGGGGGATGGCAGCGATGAGCCACTCCACGAGGCCTCGAACACTCTGCGCGCGCACAGCGAGGATCTGCGGCGCGTCCACGCCGTGGTGATCGCCAGCGAACCGATGGATGACGACCCGGACTGGCGCCTGCTGGACGTCGGCGAAATGGTCACCGTCACGCGTGACGGCCGCGTCCGCCGCGAGATGCCGTTCCCGCCGCTCGCCCACCCGTTGGAGATCGAGGACCTCGGACTGTCCGCTGCCGCCTCGCAGGCCCACGCCGCGCAGACCCGCTCGATCTCCGAGCGCCGACGTCGGCAGGGGACCGCCGCGTGACCGCCCCTGACCTGCACCAGTCCTCACGCCCGCCCCGGTCCTCAGGCGAGCACCGGCCCGTCGACCAGCACTCGTCGCTCGATGAGCACCGGACAGGCGACACCGGCCTTGCCTACCACCGCCTGACGCATCTGCTGCCGGAATGGTCCCGTTGGTGGCGAGGGCTGACGACGCTGCTGGCAGCGCTGCTGGTGTTCCTGATCCTCTCCGGGCTGCTCGTCACCCTCACGGTGGTGGTGCTCGCGCTGCTGCCGGGGGTGAACGTCGGCCTCGGGGAGAGCCTCGGCGACCCGGCGAGCCCCCTCGGGGTGTTCATGGCGCTCGGCATGGCCGCGCTCGCCGCCCCGTCGGCGTGGCTGGGTGTGCGGCTCGGGGGGTGGCGCGACCCGCGCCTGCTGTGGTCGGTCACGGGTCTCGTGCGGTGGGAGCTGCTGCGCAGCCGCGGCGCGCTGATCGTCCTCTGCCCGCCCGCCCTGCTCGCGGTCCTCTCCGCGCTGGTCGTGGATCCGGGACGGCCGACGGCCGGAGCAGGCGCCGTGGTGCTCTCCATGCTGTTCGCCCTCGTTCTCAGCCCTCTCGCGGTGATCGGTCTCGAGCTGGCGTTCCGCGGTCTGGCCCAGCAGATGGTCGGCACCTGGATCGGGGGCCGCCTCGCCGGTCCTCTCGCAGCGATCGCGCTGCCGGTCCCGTTCGCGCTGCTCGCCCAGGCGACACCGACCACCGGGGTGCTGCTGACCGCAATCGTCCTCGCCATCGCCACCGGGGCGCTCACCTGGAAGACCGGCGGCCTGGAACTGCCGATCCTTCTGCACGCCGGGGCGCTGATCCCCACCGTCGTCCTCGCGCCGCTCAGCGGACCCGCCCTGCCCGGCGACGGGCTGCTGAGCGCGATCACCATGCCGCTGGTGATCCTCGGTGCCGCGGCCGGTGCCTGGTGGTGGATCTCCCGACGCGACGGCCTGGCCCTCGGCCAGCCCGTGGTGCGGCCCGCGACAGCCCGCCCGGTGCGCCGCATCGACGCCTGGATCTGAGCAACGCGAGGCTGTGCCCGGGACCCTGGTGCCGAGGGATCCGCGCGCCCGGCCCGTCACGGGAACGTCCAGGCCGCGCGCGGGAGCTCCCCGGCCTGACCAGGGAGCACCCCGGTCCGTCGAGGGAGCGTCCAGGCCCGCCTCGCTAGGCTGGTCAGGGTCAGGACGCCCCACCGCGGTGGAGCGCCGTCCACACCATCGCAGGAGGCTTTCATGGCCCGCCCCACCACCCTCGCCCACCTGATCGTCAGCCAGTTGCGGGACATGGGGGTGGAGCGCATCTACGGCGTGGTCGGGGACTCCCTGAACCCCATCGTCGATGCGGTCCGCACCACCGACGGCATCCAGTGGATGCACGTGCGCAACGAGGAGGCCGCCGCGTTCGCCGCCGGCGCGGAGGCCCGGCTGACCGGGAAGCTCGCCGTGTGCGCGGGCTCCTGCGGCCCCGGCAACACCCACCTCATCAACGGCCTGTTCGATGCCCACCGCGACAACGCACCCGTCCTTGCCATCGCCTCCCACATCCCGAGCGGGAACATCGGCACCGGGTTCTTCCAGGAGACCCACCCTGAGATCCTGTTCCGCGAGGCATCCCACTTCTGCGAGATGGTGAACTCCGCGGACCACGGCGCGAAGCTGCTGCACATCGCCGCCCAGACCGCCATGGCCAAGAGCGGCGCCTCCGTGCTGGTCCTCCCCGGGGATGTCGCCGACCAGGAGGTCTCCGAGCCCACCGCCCGCCTTCTCACCACCGACTTCGGGCAGGTTCAGCCGCCCGCCGCCTCCGTCGGCGCGCTCGCCGAGCTGATCGACGCCGCGAAGAACATCACCCTGTTCGCCGGCGCCGGGGTCCGTGGCGCCCGGGAGGAGACCCTCGCTCTCGCGGACACGGTGAAGGCCCCCATCGGCCACGCCTTCGGCGGCAAGGAATGGATCGAGTACGACAACCCCTTCGACGTCGGCATGAGCGGGCTGCTCGGCTACGGCGCCTGCTACGAGGCGATGCACGAGGCGGACCTGGTGATCCTGCTCGGGACCGACTTCCCGTACGAGGAGTTCCTGCCGCACGAGGCCGGGGTGAAGGTCGTCCAGATCGACGCCGACGCCTCCCGGCTCGGTCGCCGCGTCCCGCTGGAGCTCGGCATCCACGGGGATGTGGCCCTCACCCTGCAGGCCGTGATGCCGCTGATCACGGAGAAGACCCGCCGCCGGTTCCTGGACGGCATGCTGAAGAAGCACCACAAGGCGCTCACCGGGGTCGTCGCCGCGTACACCAAGAACGTGGAGAAGATGCGGCCGATCCACCCCGAGTTCGTCGCCGCGACCCTGGACGAGCTGGCCGAGGACGACGCGATCTTCACCGTGGACACCGGCATGTGCAACGTCTGGGCCGCCCGCTACATCACCCCGAATGGGAAGCGCCGCGTCTTCGGGTCCTGGCACCACGGCACCATGGCCAACGCCCTCCCGCACGCCATCGGCGCCGCCGCCTCCCACCCGGGCCGGCAGGTCATCTCGATGTCCGGCGACGGGGGCCTCGGCATGCTGATGGGGGAGCTGCTGACGGTGAAGCTCCACGACCTGGACACGAAGATCGTGGTGTTCAACAACGCCAGCCTCGGCATGGTGAAGCTGGAGATGCTGGTCGAGGGGATCCCCGACTTCGAGACCGACCACGAGCCGGTGGACTTCGCGGCGATCGCCGCCGGCGCCGGGATCCCGTCGGTGCGGATCACCGACCCCAAGAAGCTGACGAAGGAGCTCGGGAAGGCGCTGAAGACTCCCGGCCCGGTGCTGATCGACATCGTGACCGATCCGGACGCCCTGTCCATGCCGCCGAAGATCACCGCGCAGCAGATCCGCGGTTTCGCGACCGCCTCCACCAAGGTGGTGCTCGCCGGCGGGGTCGGCAAAATGGTCGACATGGCCGCCTCCAATGTCAGGAACATCCCGCGCTGACCGAAACGCGACCCTGCCGGGGACGTGGCGCAGGCAGCGCGAACAGTGCGCTGACCTGTGACGACGCTGGAGTGACGGGCCCGGTAGGCGTAGCGCGGGGCCCGCATCGGGCGGTGTGACCGCGCTCTCCCCGAGGGCAAAAGCTCCTCCAAAGCTCGGTCAAAGCGCGTGACGCCCGGGGGTCCCGGGGCGACAGTAAGGCGTCTGCTCCGAGACCGCCCTCCCGCCGATGGGGAGAACACGACGGCCCCGGGGGCACCCGCGAAGGACCTCCTCATGACCGTCACCGCTCGCCCTGCCAGCCACCGCCTCGAGGGCCCTGCCGTCCTGTTCCGCCGCGCCCGGATCATGCCGCGCATCGCCGCCGTCGCCGCCGGCGTCATCGTCGCCTCGGGCCTCGCCGTCGGCTCCAGCACCTCGGCGGAGGCATCCACGGTGTGGGACCGCGTCGCGCAGTGCGAATCCGGGGGCAACTGGAAGATCAATACCGGGAACGGCCACTACGGCGGCCTGCAGTTCACCGCCTCCACCTGGCGTGCCTTCGGCGGCACGACCTACGCCCCCCGCGCCCACCAGGCCACTAAGGCCCAGCAGATCACCATCGCCAAGAAGGTCCTGAAAACCCAGGGTCCCGGCGCCTGGCCCACCTGCAGCCGTAAGGCCGGACTCACGCGTGCCAACGGTGCCGCCGTGAACGTCTCCGCCTCCAGCAGCTCCGCAAAGACCACCGCACCGAAGGCCGCGAGTGGCAAGCTCGCCGTCGACGGCCGCTTCGGCCCCGCCAGCACCCGCGCGATGGAGAAGTGGCTCGGCACCAGCGTCAACGGCTCCATGTCCTCCGCGGATATCCGCGCCCTCCAGCGCAAGGTCGGCGCCCGCGCCGATGGCCGGATGGGCCCGGAGACCACCCGCAAGGTCCAGCAGTACCTGGGAGTGCGCACCAACGGCGCCCGCGACTTCCGCCACGACCGCACCACGGTGCTCGCCTTCCAGCGCCACCTGAACAAGCACGTCTGAGGGCGCGGGCCCGCCGGGCGTTCGAGCCGTCTCGACGCACTGCGGCTCCATGACACCATGTGTCGCATGCCTGGTGAAGTCTTCATCGCGGTCCGCCCCTCACCATGGCCCCGAGGGGTACGAGATGAGGAATGGCGGTGTGTCGTGAAGCGTGCCGGGACGTCGGGTCGACGTCATGAGTGACAGGCTCGTCGTGGTCCTTCCGGAGCCAATCGGTCGGGCCGGGGATCGAATCTCCATGGCCAGGAAGACCTATGGAGGGCTTCTGGCCTACCAACGATTCTGGCCTGGGGAGATAACGGTTGCCGCAAGGGTCTGTCCTCTCCGAGACGGACCAATGTTCACGCGAAAATCGCAACGGGATCTGCCGTTCGAAGTGGACTTTTTCGAACGCCCCGAGCTAATCCGTGCACGGCAGGGTGCCGCAGTCACGCTAGCGATGCACCTGTTCACAAATGCCCCATTGCTCTCGCTGGACCGTCGGCGTCTGGTGCTGTACGGCGAGTTCCCTCTAACGGAACGAATCCTGGGTGGGTCAATTGGCCAGGGCCGCTGGGCGCGGTTGCGCACGTCGTTGTCCTGGCGGTGGCGAGGTGTCGCTTTGCGCCGCATGATAAAAGAAAGCGGTGGCTTCCAGTCCAATGGGTATCCGGCCTACCACGCTTACGGCGACACCTCGCCGAACGCGATGCTGTATTTCGATTCTCGTGTCACGAAAGACATCGTTGCGACCGTTCCACGCTCGTTCGAAACACGGGGCCCAGCAGATACTGTTCGGTTGGGCTTCTC
>JAUNTT010000098.1:0-2398 GCA_030538555.1 Micrococcus sp. | reverse complement strand
GGGACCAGAGTATGCGGCTTTGGCCGCGCTTATGCTGCTGGACCGTGGGACTGACGTCACTTTGGATGTCTTCGGTGATGGAGAGTTAACAGAAAGTCTGCAGCATCTAACGCGACGTCACGCCGAGGCCATCAGGTTCCATGGTTCTTTGCCGTATGAGCCAGACTGGAATCAGATAGTCCGGGACGGTATCGACCTGATGGTCTTACCTCACATTCAGGGCGACCCGTCGGGAACATACCTCGAGAGTGCCGCACTGGGAGTGCCGGTGGTCGGCTTCGACAACCGCGCGCTTAGGTCTTTAGTCGCTCGTCACGGGATCGGCTGGACGGTGCCTTTGGGAGATGTGGCCAAGCTTACAGACAGTATCACGGAATTGGTGAGAGATCCGGAGCGCCGTATTTGCGCGGGTCGAGTCGCACGGTCGTTTATGCAACAACATACGATTGAAGCAGAATTTAGCCGGCGGATTACCCACCTGCGGGGAATTGCGGGGTGCTAGGGGCCGCTTCGGAGCCCGGAAACTCGCATATCAGCCAGTTGGGGTCGTAGGTATCGCGGTACCGATTGCCATTTTGGTCTCGGAGGTGGAATGGAGGCGCGACGGACCGATGGTTCGAGTCTGCGCTGCGAGCGAGGTAAGCACCCCAGAAAGAGAAAGTGGAGTTTGCGAGGATTGCGGTTCGGCCCACACTGAGCGCTGCGAGATCATCGAACATGGAAGACCGTTGTGGAACGGGTCGGGCGGGTCGGTCTAAAAGCGGAGCAATGTGTTTCATGGTCCATTCGATATCGTCCGAGACCAATAGGAAATCGGTGATGTTGCGGCGGTCGCGGCGCAGCATGGTAAGGGCCGAGTCGACGTATTGAGCGTTGTCGAGACCATACAGCCTCTCTATGTGAGGGTAAGCGTAGTAGTCTCCTCGACGGATGTTGATTACGCAGGTACCCGGTCCGACGGCGGAGGCGATACGCGCTTGTCGCTTCTGGAATTGTGGAGAGCTGCGGATGAGATTTCGGCAGAACTCCTCAAGGTTTTCCCGTGTAAAATCAATGCCGAACCTGTGACGGGTAGCGTCGTACCAGGTGCTTCGTAAACGGGGTGCATCTCGCTTTAGAATGGTGAGGTCTCTCGCAAGCGGAAACTCGTGGAGCCAGGCATCGATAGAGTCTTGATGGAGGACGCGAGCTGGCCGGCGGTGGCTGTTCGTAGTGTAGGCCCACAGCCAGTAATACAGGAAGTTTCCGCCACGAATTAGTGGAGAGGCCAGTTGGATACGGGGCGCGCCCGTCACCCGTCCAACTGGGGTGAAAAGCGCGGTGCGTGCCCAATGTTTAGCTGTGTGGAAAGAGAGCTTCCGGTCGTTCACGGTGAGTCCTCGCCGCTCGTCGGTTTTTTCTCAGCAGATACAGCCCAAGGTGGCTCCGAGACGCGGTAAGCCGCGGCGGGGGTCTGCCACAGGTTCGCCTCGATACTGTCCTGCCCTGTTTCGAGGGTAAGGAGTATGCGCTGTGCGACCTTCGCCCACGTGAACTGCTGGGCTCGCTCCGGGCCGAGGTCGCCGTAGTCGCGGGCGATGCTGCCATTGGCCAGGGTGGTCATGGCGTTGACGAGCGAGTCAATGTCGCCCTCTACGACCTGGACCCCGGTAGGGCCCACGATGTCAGCTGCCCCACCGACATCCGCGCAGATTGACGGGATCCCGGCGCGAGCTGCTTCGACAAACACAATCCCGGCGGCCTCGAAGCGGCCGGGCACTACGAGGCAGGTTGATTCTTCGAAGAGGTCGGCGAGCCGTTGCTGGTGTTCAGCCCTGTCTCTCCTCAGCACCCCATGGGTCACGACTCCAGGAACGCTCAGAGACGGTTGATCGCCGACGAGGTGTAGTACGGCTCCGGGGTGGGCGGAGCGTACTGTGCGAAAGGCCTCAAGGACCAGCGGGCCGTTCTTACGCTCCCACTGGGACCCGATGAAGAGGAATACGGGCTGGTTCCATCGTCGTCGCCGCGCCGTGCCGGGCCGAAGTGGCGCCCCGATGCCCACTGCTGCGACGTGAGATGCAGGCTTGCCATAGTCGGCGAGAACGGAACGTGCTGCCCATGGTGTGGCTGCGCAGACTGCTGCAGCGGCAGTGATTGCTCTGTGCGAAGCGTGAAGCGAAGACACCTGCACGTGGTCCGGTGCGTGGGCAGGAAGGAATTGGCGGTGGTGCTGCTCTTGACGCGTGGTCATGTCGATGTATATCGCGGTGCGCGGGTGGGGAGAGATCCATCCTTCGCCGGCTTGGACGACGGCATCAACGTTGATCCCGCGCAGTGCAGCTGCGGCAGTGCGCTCTAGTATTGAACTCCACTCAGACCCCCACGCGCTAAAAGCGTGTTCGGCACGGAAGGAACG
>JAUNTT010000097.1 GCA_030538555.1 Micrococcus sp. | reverse complement strand
CTCCCCTGAGCCAGGCCGGCGCCGGACGGCCCCTCCGTCGTACTCCTCTCGCTCCCGCCTCCTTGACTCCACCACCGCGGCGCCGGCCTGGTGGAATCGAGCGTAACCAGACCGGCGTCGGGCCCGGCTGAGTTATCCACAGGCGGCGCTCCCTCACCCATCCCGCCCCACCGGTCCCGCCCCACCCCTCCCGCTCCGTCACCGGCTGCGGTAGAGTCAGCGGCAATAACTGACCGATCGGTCTGTTCGCGATCGCCGCGCCGCCGCACCCCCATGCGTCGCCGCGATGATCAACCAGCCGTGCACGTCGAGCGCCAAGGAGCCACCGTGACTCACCTCGCCCCCACCGTCCCCTCCCCGCTGCCCAGCTACGTGTGCGGCAACTGGTGGACCCCGGAGAACCCCTCGAAGACCACCGCCGTGCAGGACGCCAACACTGGCGCGCACCTCACCGACGTCTCCACCGAGGGCCTGGACACGGCCGCGGCCATCGAGTACGCCCGCACCATCGGGCAGCAGAACCTCGGCGAGCTGACCATTCACGAGCGCGCCCTGCGCCTCAAGGAGCTGGCCACCTACCTCAACGAGCACAAGCATCAGCTCTACGACCTCTCCTATGCCACGGGGTCCACGCTGAAGGACCACGCGTTCGACGTGGACGGCGGCATCGGCACCACCTTCACGTTCTCCTCGAAGGGGCGCCGCGAGCTGCCCAATTCCAACGTCGTCCTCGACGGCCCGGTTGAACCGCTGTCCCGTGACGGCTCGTTCATCGGCGAGCACATCTACCAGCGCATGCCCGGGGTGGCCGTGCAGATCAACGCCTTCAACTTCCCCGTGTGGGGCATGCTCGAGAAGTTCGCGCCCTCCTTCGTGGCCGGCATGCCCACCGTCGTGAAGCCGGCGACCCCCACCGCCTATGTCACCCAGAAGTGCGTCGAGCTGATGATCGCCTCCGGCGCACTGCCCGAGGGCTCGATCCAGCTGATCTCCGGCTCCGCGCGGGACCTGCTGGACTACCTCGACTACCGCGATCACGTGGCGTTCACCGGCTCAGCCGGCACCGCGGACACCCTGCGTCAGCACCCGAACGTGCTGCGCGGCGGCATCCGCTTCACCGCGGAGACGGACTCGCTCAACGCCGCCATCCTCGCCCCCGACGCCGTCCCGGGCACCGAGGAGTTCGACGCTTTCGTGCGCACCGTGTTCCAGGAGATGACCGTCAAGGCCGGTCAGAAGTGCACGGCGATCCGCCGCGTCATCGCGCCCGCCGAGCACGTGGACGCCGTCGTCGAGGCCCTCTCCGCCCGGCTCGGCAAGGTGGTGCTCGGCGATCCCCGCACCGAGGGCTCCACGATGGGCGCGCTGGCGTCCAAGGAGCAGCAGGGCGAGGTGGCCAAGGCCGTGCGGCGCCTGATCGAGGCCGGCGCGCAGGTCCGCGTGGGTGGCCCCGATGCGGACACCGGCGACGCCGACGCCGAGGCCGGCGCCTTCTTCGCGCCCACCGTGCTCAGCTTCGAGGACGCCCGCACCGCCGAGGTCCACTCGGTGGAGGCTTTCGGACCGGTCACCTCGGTGATCGGCTACACCGACGTCGACGACGCCATCGCGCTCGCCGCTCTGGGTTCCGGTTCGCTCGTGGCCACCGTGGCCACCAACGACGGCGACACCGCCCGCGCGTTCGCGGCCGGCATCGGCGCCCATCACGGCCGCGTGCACGTCCTCAACCGTCAGACCGCGAAGACCACCACCGGTCACGGCGCCCCGGTGCCGCACCTGATCCACGGCGGCCCCGGCCGCGCCGGCGGCGGCGAGGAGCTGGGTGGCATCCGCGCGGTCAAGCACTACATGCAGCGCACCGCGATCCAGGGCTCCCCGGACCTGCTCACCGCCATCACGGGCGTGTGGCACCAGGGCGCGGCGGCCAACACGGTGACCCGCGCCGACGTGGCGTCCGGGGCCAAGGAGCACCCGTTCCGTAAGTCACTCGAGACCCTGCGCATCGGCGATCAGTTCGCCTCGGACCTGCGCACCGTCACCCTCGAGGAGATCCTCGAGTTCGCCGAGAAGACCGGGGACACGTTCTACGCGCACACGGACGAGGAGGCCGCGATGGCCAATCCGTTCTTCCCGCGCCGGGTGGCCCACGGCTACCTGCTGGTCTCGTGGGCCGCCGGGCTGTTCGTGGAGCCCGCACCGGGGCCGGTGCTCGCGAACTACGGTCTTGAGTCGCTGCGCTTCCTCACCCCCGTCACCTACGACGACGCCATCCGCGTCACGCTGACCGCCAAGAAGATCACCCCGCGCGTCACGGACGAGTACGGCGAGGTGGCGTGGGACTGCCAGCTGCACAACCAGAACGACGAGCTGTGCGCGCAGTACGACGTCCTGACGCTCGTGGCGAAGACCTGGCCGATGGCCCAGGAGGACGCCGAGGGCACCGAGGGCTGAGCCCGGCGCGGTGTGATCGCTACGGGCCACTCGCTGACCTGGCCAGCACTCTCGATGCGCGGGCCAGCGTCATCGAGCGCCGCAGTGTGCTGTGACCCGTATCACGGCGCCGTAGGATGGGCGCATGAAACGGACACGGGAACAGCGGGCAGTGGCGGCGTGCGTGGCGCTGGGCGCGCTGGCGCTCAGCGGATGCACCGTACCGGCCTCCCAGGCCGAGCCGTTTGCAACGCAGGGTTCGTCGCCCACGCAGGCGGCGTCGTCGACCCCGACGCCGAGCATGACGGCGCGCGCTCACGCACCGACCCCACCCGAGCTCTCAGAGTCCACGCAGGAGGCGGTCAGAGGAGCGCTGGACGGCTACGTGGACGTTGGCGACGTCTATGTCGCCGTCTCACCACCCGCAGAAGTGGCCAGGATGGTGTCGCAGACCTGGGACAGCGACGACACCGCGCTGATCGGCTTTGATCCGGAGAACCTGGATGCCTCCGACCAGGCCTGCATCGACAGCCACCGGCGCGACGATGATGGCAGGCGCGATCACGGCACGGGCTGGATCGCGGCGACGGTATCGATCACGCAGGACGCATCCGAGGACACCGAAACCCCTGAGGACGTCGGCCTGGTGATGCCGAACTTCTACGTCCAGACCACGATCTTCCCGACGCCGGACGCGGCGGCCGCCGCCTGGGCGGACTGGGCAGAGACCGACCGCATCTGCGCGCGGTCCACTCAGGCCGGGCCATGGATGGGTCCACCCTTCGAGATCCTCGAGGACACGGACCGCCCCACGCTGCTGAAGCAGTGGAGGAACGACTCCACGCCCGACTCGGTCACGCACCGCCGGGAGCTGGCCGGCCACCGCATCGTCCACGCCCAGCTGGACACCACGGTGGACACTGCGGAGGAGCACAGCGCGCACGTGATCGCCGACCTCCTGGCCGCCCTCGACACGCGCGCGGGACAGCCGTCGCCGTCGCCGGCCTCGACGCCCAGCCCCTCACGATCCACCCCGTCACCCTCGCAGGAGAACGACTCATGACCCAGAGATCACCGCGGTTCAGCCGGTTCGCCGCTGTGCTGTGCGTCGGCGCGCTCACCCTGTCCGGCTGCAGCCTCTCCGACGCCGGCCGCGCGGCCGGAGAAGCCTTCGGCTCGGTGGCCGCCGAAGGTGTCCGTGAGGCGGAGCGCGAACGTGGCACCGGCTCGCGTGATTCCACGGGCACACCGACGCCGTCCACCCCGGATGCGAGTGCCCCTGCGGACGACGACCCCGGTTCGGGTCTGGCCATGGACACGGCCGAGGGTCGTCAGCTACTGAGAGAGGCCAGTCATCGCGCCCGTCGTGCCCTGTCCGAGGCCGGTGTGGGAGTCGAGGGAATCGTGCCATTCGATGAGTACCGGGACGAGGTGGCGGACGAACTGGAGCAGGTGGAGCTCTACGCCGGGGACCCCTGCGCCGACAACCGCGATCTCGTCGCCCGCGCCGCCGCAGATGCGCGCGCGCAGACGGCACGGCTCTACGTGGCTGAGCGCGACTGGCTGATCAGCGATCCGCGCATCATCGCCGAGGACAGCGTCGCGGTCACCTCCGCCACCACTCCCGAACTGCACGACCAGCTCGTGGCTGCCGAACAGGACTACTGGGATGTCTGCACGGGCGACGATGACGGTGGGGTGGAGGTTCGCACCGTCGATCACCGCACCATCTACGTGGAATCCTGGCCTGCATCGACCGGGGACCTCTACCTGGTGGTGAGCGAAGCGCGCGGGCTGGACTATGTGTCCTACGGGGTTGTCCTGTCCGAGAACTTCCCCGGCACCGAGGCGCTCATCGAGGACATCGGCGACCGGCTGGACGCCATTCTCGACGCGCTCGAGGCGGACGCTGACTGGCGAGACTGAGGTCCGTCCCACCGCAGACGAGCACGTGTGATGCACGTCACCAACGGCCGGTTGGAGCCAGTACAGTAGCCCCATGGAGCGGATGCAACGACGGGCAATGGGTGGACTGACAGCACTGGTCAGCGCGGGTGCGCTGGCCCTGAGCGGGTGCACCCCGGGGGATTCTTCACCCGAGCCCTCCCCGACGTCGGCAGCGTCGTCGTCTCAGGGCACATCCACGCCGGAGAGCACGTCGACGCCGGAGGCGGCCGCCGCGACGACGTCCACCCAGACCGCGCGTGCCCGTCCGCCCGCGCCGCGTGAGCTCTCCAACGAGTCCCAGGCGGCGGTCAGGGAGGTCCTGGCGGACGCTCGCCCGGATGCCCAGATCTCGATCTCTGTGCAGTCCCCGCGAGACATCGCGAACTGGGTGGCCCAGACGTGGGACACCGAGAATGACCCCGAGTTTTTCGGCTACAGCGCCGACGAGCTGGACAACTCGGATCACGCATGCCTCGATGCCAGCCGGGCCGCGAGCCAGGGTCTCCGCGACGCCGGTGGTGCCGTCTTCTCCGCTGCCTCAGCCGACCCGCTACCAGACGGGCACATCAGCGCTGAGCCGCTGCACCACAGGAACCAACTCAGCGTCGAGGTCCGCATCCTGCCCAGCGCGGCAGCGGCGGAAGATCTCTGGCCGTTGATGCGGGACGAGGATGCCACCTGCGCCCTGGCCACGACACTCGCCGATCTCTACGGACCGGACTACGAGACCCTCGAGGGCACGGATCAGCCCGTCCTCATACGTCAGTACTCATCAGGTTCCGATGTCGACGCGCAGGTCGCCATGCGCCGTGAGCTGACGGGCCATCGCATCGTCACCACGGTGCTCGTCGGTCAGGACGCCGACACCGGCGAGCCAGCCCTGCGCCAGGTCACCGAGGACGTCCTCGAGGCCCTCGACCGGCCCGGCTGACGCTGCTGGCCATGACACCGATGGCACGACGGACACCTCTGACACGGCTGATACCGAGGACGACGGTGCATCGACGGCGTCCAGCACCCGGATGCCCAACGAGCGCAGGTCGTGGACGCGCTGAAGCAGATGGAGCGCCACAAGGATGACGCCTGCGCATACTCCCGTGGGATTCTCCCGCACGCCGTTGCCGACGCTCACGCCCAGCTGGCAGCGATCGCGGTGGCCGAGGAGGACTGGCTCGTGAGCGATACGCGTGTCCGGCCCGGGGACCTCGTCGTGGTCACCTCCGCGGCCACGCGGGAGCTCCACGATCAGCTCCTGGCAGCAGAGGTGGAGTCCTGGGACGTCTGCCGCAACGACGACGGTGAGTACCAGGCGCGGCTCAGCTCAGGCCGTCCGCCCAAGCCAGGCGCCCGGCGATCTACCCGGAGGCTGCCGACCTCAGGTCTGGACGCTGCAGGAGCCACGAACGACTGGTGTCTCGCCTGCTGTCAGCTGTCCGCTTGCTGAGGCCTGGCTCGCCTCGGTGGAGAATTCCAACATCACTCTTCCCCAGGCACGAACCGAGTGGTACGTTCATCACATCAGCACTCGCAAAGACGACCGAGCGCTGGAGGAACCGGTGAAGTCTTTTATTGCAAGCTTCAGCGCAGTGATGCTTGTCAGCAGCACCGTTGCCGTTATAGCCCCGTCCGCGAACGCCGCAGATGAGCTAGATTTACCCCTCAGGATCGCCCTAACTACCGCTTGGGTGCATGTGTAGCGCTCGTCTCAGTGGACAGCTCGGCTCTGCACTGTACCGCGGCGATAAAAGGGTTTGGTGGTTATGAAAAACCTTCTCGAGCAGGTAGGGCTGACTGTCGTCGTGGTGTCGGTATTCCGGCTACTCGGACCATCAGGTGCGACGGAGTCGACCCACGATGTTCAAAACATGGGTCTAATTATCGAAGAGATAGCATACGTGGGAGTCGTCAGTCTCATCATTGCTCTACTGGGGCACCATATTTGGTTTATGGCCTATGGTAGAAACGTGAACTGGATTGCACCTTTAGCCACATTTTTGGTTATAACTATCCTCTTTACAATGCGATCGCTGCTCTCACCTAACCTGGGTGGTGGCTCCAACGATGCCGACGCATCTGAGCCGCTAAGTATCTGGCTTGGTGTGACTGGCGCCGTCTATGTGACGGTCATCATCACCGCCGCGCGGCTAGTTCTCGAGCTCTCGAAGCGTGCTGTGCGGAATGTTCGGGAGGCGGCAGGCGGGCCAGACTAAGAGTAGTCTTCCACATGACGTGCGGGGATTCGGCATCGATCAGCCGCGCAGGCCGCCCATCACCACGGAGGTGACCGCGCGGATGGTGTCCTGCTGATCCCGGTCCGCATCGGCCCGGTACCAGTCGACCATCGAGTTGACCATGCCCAGCATGAGGCGGGCCACGGCCCGCGGCGGCACGTCATCGCGCACCGTCCCCTCGGCTTGGGCGGCCGCCACGAGCTGCGCGACGCGCTGGGTGATGGCGCGGCGGCGCTCGAGCGCCCGGGTCTCCAGCTCGGAATTGCCGCGTAGCCGCAGCAGCAGGGTCACCGCGGGCATCCGCGCCAGCAGCACCCGCAGGGTGGCGCGCACAGACTCCTCGACGCGCTCCACCGCAGTGCCCGGGGCCGCCTCGACCGCCGCCAGGGCGTCGTCGAGGGCATCCAGAGCCGCGTCCAGCGCGGATTCCAGGATCGCCTCCTTGGACTCCACGTGGTGATAGATCGCGGACTTCGAGATCCCCAGATGCGCGGCCAGCATGCCCATCGAGGTCGCGTCGTAGCCGTGCCGGTTGAACACGTCCACGCAGATCTCCACGAGCGTCTCGCGGTCATAGCCGGGACGCCCGCGACGCTGGGAGCCGGACGCAGAGGCGGAGGTGGCCGCGTCGTCGTCGTGACCCTGCTGCAGCTGCGGCGTCATCATCCGCCTCCCCCTCCCCCGACCCTGACGGGTCGGGACCGTGTTCTGGTACCGGCTCCCGAGTCTACGAGAGCTCAGCCGGTCTCGCGCTGGTCGAAGACGCGCTTGAGCTTGCCGGAGGAGCGGGCCAAGGTGTCGGGCTCCACGACGTCGACGGTGCAGGACGAGCCGATCTTCGTCTTGATGTCCGCGCGCAGCCGCTGACCGTCGGCCTGGGCCGACTCGAGCGTGCAGTCCGGGCGACGCTCGATCGTCACCGTCATCTCATCCATCCGGTTCGGCCGCGTGATGGTCAGCGTGAAGTGCGGGGACAGCGTGGGGAAGCTCAGGGCGATCTCCTCGATCTGCGAGGGGAACAGGTTCACGCCGCGCAGGATGATCATGTCATCGCTGCGCCCCGTGATCCGGCCCATGCGGCGGTGCCCGGGGTGCGTGGAGCCGGGCAGCAGACGGGTCAGGTCATGCGTGCGGTAGCGGATGATCGGCAGGGCCTCCTTGGTCAGCGAGGTGAAGACCAGCTCGCCGGGGTGGCCGGTCTCCAGGACCTCGTCCGTGAAGGGGTCGATGATCTCCGGGCGGAAGTGGTCCTCCCAGATGTGTGAGCCGTCCTTGGTCTCCACGGACTCGCCGGCCACGCCGGGTCCCATGACCTCGGAGAGGCCATAGATGTCCAGGGCGTTGATGCCGAAGGCCTGCTCGATCTCGCGGCGCATCTCCTCGGTCCACGGCTCCGCGCCGAGCACCGCAGTGGTCAGGCTGGTCTCGCGCGGATCCAGGCCCATCTTGCGGAAGCCGTCGGCGATGGTCAGCAGGTAGGTGGGCGTGGAGAGGATGGCCGTGGGCTCGAAGTCGCGGATCAGCTGGACCTGCTTCTCCGTCTGGCCTCCGGACATCGGGATGACGGTGGCACCGAGACGCTCGATGCCGGCGTGGGCGCCCAGGCCGCCGGTGAACAGGCCGTAGCCGTAGGCGTTGTGCACACGGTCTCCGGGGCGGATGCCGGAGGCGCGGAAGCAGCGGGCGACCAGCATGGACCACGTGGCCAGGTCATTGTCCGTGTAGCCGACCACGGTGGGCTGACCCGTGGTGCCGGAAGAGGCGTGGATGCGGCGCAGCTCAGGCCCCTGAGCCGCGAAGGCCTTGAAGGGGTAGCTCTTGCGCAGGAATTCCTTGTCCGTGTACGGGAACTTCGCCAGATCCGTCAGCTCCGTGAAGTCGCTCGGGTGCACACCGTGCTTGTCGAAGTGCTCCGTGTAAGTCGGCACGTTCTCATAGGCGTGGTGCAGCGACCAGCGCAGGCGCTCGGTCTGCAGCGCCTCGATCTGGTCGCGGCTCATGGTCTCCTCGGCGTCCTGCGCGCCGCGGTCCACCGGGTTGCTCGGCACGGGAGCCGGGGAGTACGGGTTCGGGATGGAGCACTCGATCATGGCGGGATTCCTTTGCGCGGGAGGTGGTCGGCGAGGGGTCAGCGAGA
>JAUNTT010000004.1:42275-53497 GCA_030538555.1 Micrococcus sp. | reverse complement strand
CCGGCGTCTCGGGTGCCGGCGTCGCAGGGCGAGACGGCTCTGGCGGCTCAGGTGCCGGCGTGCTGGTGCCCGTGGGTGCCGGTGAGGCAGTGCTCGTCGGCGCCGGTGACTGCGGTGCCGACGAGGTCGTCGTCGGCTCGGGCTTCGGAGTGCTGGTGGTCGGTCGTGGTGCAGGGGTGCTCGACGACGTCGAGGTAGGCGAGGGCGAGGCGGTCGTCGGCCGCGGCGCGGGCGTGGTGTTCGTGTTCGGGGGTGCTGGTGTCGGCGTGCTGGGGCCGGTCGGGGTCGCCTCGGGCGCCGGCGCGCTGGGCGAGGGCGCTTCGGGCAGCTTCTCGTCATCGACGGGTCTCTCCGGCGCAGGGGTGCTCGTCGTCGGTGACGGCGCGGGCGAGGCGGTCGGTGACGGCTTGGGTGTGCTCGTCGACGTCGCGGTAGGTGAGGGTGCGGGCACCTGGGGCAGGTCCTCGTCGTCGCCGACCACAGGGGTGTCGGGAGTGCTCGAGGTCGCCGTGCTCGTCGGCTCCGGCGCCGGTGCAGCGGTGCTTGTGGGGCTGGGACTGCTCGTCTCGGTCGGCGCCGGCGTGGTCGACGTCGGGTCGAGGGTGCTCGGGGTGGTGGGGTCAGGCTCGGGTGTGCTCGTCGACGTCGCGGTAGGTGAGGGTGCGGGCACCTGGGGCAGGTCCTCGTCGTCGCCGACCACAGGGGTGTCGGGAGTGCTCGAGGTCGCCGTGCTCGTCGGCTCCGGCGTGGCGGTGCTCGTGGGTGCGGGAGCGCTCGTCGTCGGTGACGGCGCGGGTGTGCTCGTCGAGGTCGCGGTGGGCGAGGGCTCGGGCAGCTCCTCGTCATCGACAGGGTTCTCCGGCGCGGGGGTGCTGGTCGCGGTGTCGGTGGGAGACGAGGTGGGTTCGGGTTGGGTCGTCGTGCTCGTTGGCTCGGGTGCCGGCGTGGTCGGCTCGGGCTGGGCCGGCGTGCTGGTGGGTGTTGGGCTGCTGGTGACGGTCACCTCGACGTCGGTGACGTCGGCGGGGACGTGCACGATCACGACTGGAGCGTCGGTCGTCGAGGTCGCCGGCGGGCTGGGCTCCTCGTGGTGGTGGTCGTCGGGGTCCGCGGGTGAGGGGTCCGGCGGTGCCGAGGTCGTGGTGGGGGCCGGGGTGTCGATGGCCTGGGTGGGGGTGGCGTGCGGCAGGGTCGCCGGCGGTGCGCTGTCGCTGGTGGGCTCGGGCTGCCGGGGCGGCTCGGGCTCGGCCGGTGGGGTGGTCTCCACGGGCACCGGCTCGTCCTGCTCGGGCTCGACCTCGGGCTCTGCCGGGGCGGGCTCGCTCTCCTGGGGTGCGGTCGGCTGGGGTGCGACCGGCTGCTGCTCCTGGTTGGGTGCTGGGGGCTCGGGCAGAGTTTCGGGCGCGGTCTGGGCGAGCGGCGGCTCGGGTGCGGTGGGCTCGGGCAGGGTCTCGGGCGCGGTCTCGGCGAGGGCGCCTCCGTGGTGGTCGCTGTCCTCGGGTGGGGTCGCCCAGGCGGGGGACGTGCCGAGCACGGCGAGGCCGAGCGCGAGGGGCGCGATCGCGGCCATGCGGCGGTGGGTGAGGCGAGGGCGAGACATGAGGCGGCGTCCTGGTCGTGGGGAGGGGGGGTGGCCCCCCTTGGGGGGGGGGGGGGTGGGGGCCCGGGGTGGCGCACCCCCCCGCCGGTGGGTCACCCGGGCGGGGTGGGGCCGTGGTCACCGGAGTCCGGGGCCTGCCACGCGCCGGCGCCGGTGGCATCGGCCGCCGGGGGCGGGTCGAGCTCGACCGGGACCGGGGCCTGGGTGTCGGTGTCGGTGGGGGCGGGGTCCGGCGGCGCCGAGGTCGTCATCGGTGTCGGCTCGGGCGCGGCCTCGGTGGTGGGCTGCGGCGCGGCCGTCTCGGTCGGCGCGGAGGTCGCGGCGGGCTCGGGCGCTGCGGTGCTCTGGCTCTGGCCGGCGGCGATCTCGGTCATGGCCTGCGCGAGAGCCTGACCGGCCTGGGGGACCTGCCCGTCACCGATCGAGTTGCGGATGTAGTCCATCGGCTCGTCGAAGTAGTACGCGTGGTGGACGATCCCGTCGCGCGCGTTCTCCTGCGCGAGGAAATCGGTCACCGTCTCGATGAAGAAGGGGTTGTCGCCGCCGCCGTGGTCGTTGCCGGGGGCGACGCCCCATTCGGGGACGCCGAATTTCTTGCCGTGGGCGCGGGCGAAGTCGACCCAGTACTGCCAGCCTTGGTCGCCGTCGCGGTGCTCGGGCCAGGTGGACTCGTTGTAGGCGGGCCACCAGTCGTAGGCGTCGATCGCGACGATGTCGACGACGTCGTCTCCCGGCCACGCCTTGCTCGCATCGCCCAGGGAGTCGCCCCGGCCCTTGTTGGGGTTCCACGTGACCAGCAGGCTCGGCCCGCCCCTCTTGAGCGCGACGGAGGCGTGCCGGAACGCCTGCTTCCACTCCTCGACGTTGGCGTCGGTGGCGTGGTGGGGCCAGCCGCCGAGGTTGAACTCCCACCCGATGCGGACGGTCGAGCCGGGGTACTGCGACTCGATGAGCCGCCCGAGGGCCTCCCAGTGCTCGACGTCGGCGCCGCCGGCGGCCGCGGAGAGGCTGCCGTCGCCCTGCCAGAGCGGTACGGCGACGTCGAGGGTGCCGGTAAATTCGCTCGGGCGGTCCATCCACCAGGGGTCCATGATCGTGGCCCACGAGCCGCGCGAGGGCGCGACCGCGAGAGTGTCGACCGGCCTGCCGGTCTTCTGCTCATACCTCTGCACCCGGTCCAGCGAGTGCGCGAAAACCCCTGAGCGCCAGGGCATCCCGGAGGCGAGGCCGTCCTCTGATGGGGTGACGGTGACCGGGGTGCCGGGGGTCGGCTCCTCCCGCTCGGCTCGTGGCGCGGCTCCGTCGCCCTCGACGCCGGTCTCGGTGGGGGTCGGGGTGAGGGTCTCCACGGTGGTCTGCGTCGGCTCGGGAGCCTCGGGTGCAGCCTCGGTGGGCGCCTGCTCCTCGGGTGCAGCGTCGGTGGGCTGCTCTGGCGGGGCGGTCGGACCCTGCTCGGGTGCCGGGGCGTCGTCACCGCGGGGGGTGCTCTCGGGATCGACGGTGGGCAGCGGCAGGGTCGGGGTGATGGTCGGGGCGTCCTCCACGATGGGCGGCCGGGCGGGCACGGCGCCGTCGGTGGCCGGGCCGGGAGGGTCCTGGGGGGTGATGGTCTCGGTGACCGTGACGGTCACCGGCGCCTCGGGCGCGGCCGGCTCGACCGGCGGCGGTGAGGTGGGGGCGGCAGCCGGGTCGTCGGTGGCCACGGGCTGCGGCTGGACCGGCGCGGGCTGCTGGACGGGCTGCTCCGGGGCCGCGGGCTCGGTCTCCGGGCGGGGCGCCGGCGGGCGCGGCTGCACGATCGGGGTGGTGCGGGCCGCGTCAGCAGCCGCGGGGTTGCGGGTGACGGTGACGGTGATCGCGTCCTCGGTGACCGGGATGATGACGGTGACCGCGTCGGCGGGTGCGGTGACGGGTTCGGCGGCCGCCGAGGAGGCGATGCCGGGTGCGGCGAGCAGCGCCACGGCGGTGGCGATGGTGAGGGTGCGACGGGCAGAGGGGTGCATCGCGGGGTCAGCCTCCAGTGGCAGGGGTCGTGAGCTGGACGGTGGGGATGTCGGGATTGGGCGGCAGGAGCCAGACGCGTTCGGCGCCCTCGGGGTCGCGGCCACGCACGAGAGCGTTCACCCCAAGCACCTCCTCCGGGAAGGATTCTCCGTCGCGCATGACGCCGCGTGGGGCGTCGGGGGAGACGATGACGCGCTGACCGGCCAGGGTGCCCATCGCGCGGTCGGCGATGACGTGCTCGGTGGTCCACGGCGAGCCGAGATCGGTCACCGAGGACGCCTCCATATCGACGATCGCGTGCCCGAGGATGCCCCAGGAGCGAGAGGAGGAAGGCCGCCAGGTGAGGGCCTCACCGGGGGCGACGCCGGGCAGGACGCCGGACATGAGCCGGGAGACCCGCTGCCCGGTGTCCATGTGCACCACGGCGAGCACCTGATCGTCGCCGGCGACCTGGAGAGTGACGACGTAGGGGCCGATCGCGTCGATGACGGTGGCCTGCGCGGGCTCGGCCTCGGGGGTGTCCCACGGGGTGACCTCGCCGGGCTCGGCGCCGGGCGTCAGACGCCACCACCCGTCCGCAGAGGCCGCGATGACGTGCCCATCGGCCCACGCCGAGACAGCCCGGGCGCCAGCGGGCACGGGCAGCTCCACGAGCTGCCCGTCCTGGATCATCCCGACCCGATCGCCAGCGACACCGACCAGGGGCGTGTCACCCCGCCAACTGATCGGAGAGTCCTCGGCGGGCAGATCGACGCCGCCGGCCGCGGCGTCGTCCACGCTCCACCAGGCCAACCGGGATCCGACATGGATCGCCAGGACTCGCACGTCGTCGGCGTAGGTCAGAGTCAGGGGGGAGTGGACCTCGCCATCCGGCAGCGCAACGGTCCAACGCGTCTCGCCGGCGTCGCCGATGAGAGCCACCCGACGATCAGACGTCACCATGCCAACCAGTTCGCCGTCGACTACGGCGACCTTCTGGCCCTGGGGCATGAGAGGTGGAGAGGACCAGACCGCCTCCCGTCGCCACTCCAACGGCGGCTGTTGCGGAAGCACTCCCGATTCGGTCACGTTCACCTCGTCGACATCTCTCGAGTCTGCTCCGTTGCCGCCAGCGAAAGCCATGGCTAAGGCTGCCAGCGCGAGGGTCACGAGAAGAGCACCGACGACAACAACGGCGATTACTGCCCTATTACCTCCAGCGCTGACTCGTCCTCGAGGGGGGCCAGTCGTCGTTGCCGCCTCGCCGTCTGGTGGGCGGTCTCCACCCGGGTCTTGATCGGCCTCGATGAGCGAGGGAGCAGCCCTATCGAGCACCGTGGACCCTGATCGCTTGAACGTCCGCCGCACCCTCGACTTGGGGGAGTCTCTTGCAACGGATTCGCTATCCTCGATGAGACGGCTCTTCCCGTGCTGATCAACGATGAGCTCCCACGAATGTCCTTCACCATCTGAAGCAATGACTGCCAGAGACTTGGGCGACCCTGTCCCCTTCGCGTATGCTAGGCGGGCGACTCTTTGGATCGCAGCCTCAAAGACCGTCTGATCTTCTCTCGCCTCAACATACAGTCCGTCGACATATGCGACCGATCCTGACGCAGTCTTCTTCACCTCGACAATGACTCGGGGCTCTGCTTTCATTTTGCACCTCCGGAGGGTAGACACCTCGGAGGTTGGGTCACCCCGATGTGTCGATCATCTGATCCCGCACCGCGGGCCAATCGACCCTCCAGGGTCGGCCAAACCTGTGGGCGGGAAGCTTCTTGGTATCGATGAGCGTTAAAACCGTTCCTTGGGCTAACCCCAGCGCCTCCATGCACTCCTGGGTGCTGATGAAGGATCTTGAGAACCACGGATCGTCCGTTTCCGTTAGCTCGTACGCATCGCCCTGAGCTAGGGCTATTAATGCCGGACGCCAGCATCGATAGGAGTGGCCGTAGCGAGCCCCGGGCAACCGCCCACCGCGAATATACGTAGCCATCGTCCGCGGGTGGAAGGACATGATTTCCGCTGCTTCGCTGAGGGTGCAGATCGCGGGATGCACGCGAGACTCCTTCGACTGACCGGCGGCGAGGTGACAGCATGGCGGTGGCAGCACAGCATGGCCCGCCCGTCTGGGGAGCATACCCGCTAGTAGTCGCTTGGCTGACCTTCGCTGTCATGACGCTACGAAGTCCTGCACCCGCCAGCCGGCGTCGGTCAGACTCAGGCTGATCCGATAGATGGTGATCGAAGGATCACTGATGGCTTCGCCTTCCTCATCGACGATGGTGACGGTCGCCACTCGGATGCGCTCCGCCCGGTCGCTCGTGTCTGGAACCTGGTCCTCAGTCCCAGCCGTGATCGCTACCTCAGCTCTGCCGCCTAGAGCGGCCGCCTCGCGCCAGCTGGCGCTCTCGCCGCGCACTGGAACGGGATCCGGCTCCGACAGAGCACCTACCGCGAGGTGGGTCGATCGACGCTGCGCGTCTGCTGGAGAGCTGTCGTGTCGAGAGTCCCAGCTCAAGCGAGCCTTCAGCCATTGGTCGGCAACCTGCCCCGCATTCGACGACACTCCCTCCACAGCCGTTGGTGATGTCGATGCACCCGTAGGGGCCTCTGGCACGACTTCCGTGGCAGCTATCGGCACGTCGGCCGGAGGGGATGGATTTTGCGGACCAGCGGTGGCACAACCGGCGACGCAGAGGACAAGCACTGCGGCAGACACATGCCCGCCCATCAGTTTTCGAATCATCAGAACCTCTTCACCTTCCAGGTCTGCCGCTCCCAGTACGCGATATTGATAGGCGCTTCCTTCACTACATCACCGGTGCGGGGTGCGTGGATCATTCGCTTATCACCGAGGTAGATTCCAATATGCCCATAGTTGCGCCCTCCTGATGAGGAGAAGGCGATTACGTCACCGGGGCGCATCGACTCATAGTTGGCTGGCACATCCTGACCGAGGTCGGACCTTGCTTGCAGATCGGCAAGATGGGGGAGGGACTTGCCCGTCGCCTCCTTGACGGCGAGGAGAACCAGCCCCGAACAATCCACTCCCCGGGAGGACTCCCCTCCCCAAACGTAAGGAACTCCCAAATATTGCCGCGCCGCCGCCACGATGGCCGAGCTGCCGTCTGATCCCCCTGCGAGGACATACTCCTCGGCGTACGTGCTGACCGTCCGAGCAATAGTCGCCACATAGTCTTGAGTCTCTGCGTAGGGCGGAATTCCTCGATGTCGCTGCACTGCACCAAGACCCGCATTATATGCCGCCAGCGCTAGCTCCAGACGGTCCCCGACAACGGCCCCGGATGCCAGCAACCCATCTACCCGCTCCAGGTTCTCGCAGTTGATGGAAGCCATCACGGGCAGGGCGTCCGCTGGATTCCACGGGTCTGCCCGGCCATCTCCGTCATGATCAAGTCCGGCTTCGCGCCACGTGCCTGGCATGATCTGGGCGATCCCCATCGCCCCCGCGTGGCTCTGTGCGCCGGGGTCCCATCGACTCTCCTGGTTGACCTGCGCGGCCATCATGGTGGCGGGGAACGCCGGACACATCTGCGCCGCGCGCACGAAGACATCCCTGTACTGCTCAGGGATCGCGTCGACGGAGAGTGACCCCACGCCGAGCATGGGCCCGCCCGACTCGTTGCGACTGTCAGAGTCGACTCCCGCGAGGCCGGCGAACAGGACGAAGAGAACTACACCGAAGGCTGCCACCAGGACCAAGACGACGGCACCGAGGGCTTTCAACACCCACACCTCCCCTGTCTCCTCCAACACGCTAGGCTCATGTTACATCAATGGCGGCACTTGCGCGCCAACCGGGTACACTAGGCATCATCTAGCGAACGAGGAGGGAGCGCCATGCCGGAGCTCAGATCGGCTAGCAGTACGCGGGACCGCTCGTACGCCGCTGAGAGGTTGCGGGCGTACCGAGACAACGGGATGGAGACACCAGCAACTAGCACGGCACCCGACAGGCCGTCGCAGAAGGGCGACCCACAGCACTGTCCCTTCGTGAACACTGAACCCGAGCCTAGTCGGTCGTCCGACCCTGTGGTTCAGTCGAGCTCGGGTCCAGAGGAGGTAACAGTGAGCTTCACCGCACCTCTAGCCACGACTCCTCCTGCCACGCCGAATGCCACCCTGACGTCGGATCAGGAGTGGGAGAGCACCCACCAACCCACATCGAGTGCCACCGCAGTGGGGGTCGGAACCACGCCGTCAGAGACGCAGGTGGCCCGCTTGGCAGCGTGGGGCTGGAGAGGCTTGGCCAATCGTTGTGGCCTTCGGCTCGTGGCCAAAGGCCAAGAAGCGGAATGGCACCGCGCACGCGGGGCCATCCGACGAATGTCCTGGCCCCGCATGGCTCAGATTGCCGTCGTTGGCACAGAGGGTGGAGCAGGCAGGACCACGGCGACCCTGCTGCTCGCCCTTGCACTGGGTGACGCTCGGCGCGGTGGCGTGGTGGCATGGGACGGCACCCGACGAGGGGGCGCCCTCTTACAGCTCGGCGAGCGTGGAGGCAGAGACCTCAGCCTCCTGCGGGATAGTACGGTGCCCTTGGAGACCGTCGCAGAGATGAGCAGCCTCATGGCACGCCAGCCGAGTGCCTGCGACGTGCTCGGCTGGACAGGGGGCGCGGCGGACCTACCGTTGACTGCTGCTGCGTCTTCCAAGGTTCGAGAGAACTTGGCGAAGCACTACAACGCCGTCGTGGTAGACACAGATGCGGACCCGTGGACCGAGGTTTGGGAGCACCACGTGCGCTCCAGCGAGGCGATCGTCATGGTGCACTCGCCCACCTCACATGGCGCTCACGAGGCCCGCCGCACTCTCGCCAGTCTGGACCGCATCGACCCAGCCCTCGCCAAGCGCTGTGTGCCGATGAGCTTTGGTGGCGTACCTCCGTCTAGCGCACCGGGACCGCACGAGCCCGATGCGCCGTGGACAAGCCTCCCGAGCCTCAAGAACACCTCCCGGACGACACCACTCCTCTGGGACGGATTGGCGCGCGGCGACCGCTGCGTGCTCACTCAGGCCGCGTTCCGCATCGCGGCTGTGATCGATCAGGAGCTGGACCGATGATCTCGCCCATGAATCTCGCGCTAGCCGCATGGACCAAGATGGCCCACCTTGCCCAGGCCTATGCTGCGCCCGCCATCCACCCCGCCGCACCACCGGCCCCCGATGGCGGGGGGGACGTTGAGAACCCGTTCAGCGGGATAACGCCGAGCTTCAGCTTCGGCGATGATTTCGACACCATGTGGACAACACTGTTCGCTGCATTCTGGGGCCTGCTCATCGTCATCACGGGGGCGTTTCTCCTATACCATATCGCCGGACTCGCCTCCGGCACTGAATCGAACAACCCACACGAGGTTCAGCAGACGAAGAAGCGCGTCATCATCGCAGCCGCTGCCCTCGTGGCCCAGATCGCCTTCACCACGATCGTCGGCGTATTCTTCTTCCTTTTGTAGACCGAGGGGATGAGGTTAGATGCTCACGCGGAGCCTAAGATCAAGACTATTGATCTACAGCATTCCAGCAGGCCTAGCGTTGTCCGCTATCGCACTCGTGGTGGCGCTCGTGCTCGCGGCGATGCGCATGGTCGGTGGCGGGGACGCCGCACCCCAAGAGCCGGCCACCGGCAGCGCTACGGCGCCACCCCCGTCTGCTCTGACGGAGGTGGCCACAGGGTGCTTGTCTCCTGCGGGTACTGAAGCTGAAAAGTTGCTGTCAACCCAGGCACAAGCTCAAGCGACGCCTGCTGGTGCAGCTGAGTTCAGTGGCGCATGGGTGCGGTGGGTCACTTCGACACCCATAACCGATAAGGACGCCGTCCTTGCCCAGACTGTCGTCAACCCGGAGGCCATGGCTCTCCGGCTCGAGACACAGCAGGCTTCTGGGCAGGTGACGGCCACCCTTGAGAACAGCGCCTACAGCTCGATCATGCCTTCGCAGGCCGACGCATGGTTGCGACTGGCAGTGAATTGGACCGCCGAGGGCTCGAGTGGGACCAATACAATCTTGGTCTCAATGCACGTAGTGCAGCGGGAGGGCCGGTGGCTCGTCGACATTGCCGAGCCACCCACAGAAGACCCATCTCAATTCACGACTGGCATGTCCACTTTCAGCGCTGGCTGCTAACGACGACCATAAACCTAGGGGACACCGAGTGCAGATCAACCCCTTCACACCACCTACTCCTAACCCTTCCCCCGACACGCTGCCTGAAGCGTGTGGAGGAATCGGTGAGTGCCTGCGGCAAGGAGTGCGGGACACCGTAGACACGGTCGTGGACACGGTTGTTGGCGCCGACGTCGTGGATCGCATCACCCGAACGTGGGACCGAGCCAGGTTCGCGGCGGACCCGATCCAATACTCCGCTGAGCAGGCGAGAGATACCGCGCAAGACGTGACCGGAATGACCCTATCCGGCTTAGCTACCATCGCCCACCCAGACCTTGATGCACAATGGTTTGTGTTTGTATACCGGATCAGCTTTGGGATTGCTGTCATCATTGGTGGCGCACTCCTACTCTGGGTACTCTTCAAGGCGGCGCGCGGCAAAATGTCAGGGACTCAAGCGTTTGAGTCTGTCGTGCTTAGAGCGCCGATGTTCATGTTGAGCGTAATGTTCGCGCCCGTGATTGCCTCAGCCCTGATGTCTCTAGCTGGGGGCCTCACGCAACTGTTCTTGCGACAAGTCCTCGGTACGTCAACGGGGGAGATCACCAGCGAAGTCCTCAACGGAATCCTCTCGCTGGACATAGACGCTATCGTCGGAGGGCCACTTATTGCGGCACTCATGTTCGTCGTTATCATCATCGCAGTCTGCGTCCTGCTGATTGTGTTAATCGGATCGAACATTGCACTGGCAGCGTCTGGCAGCGTCTTCCCCCTGGGCTATGTCTGGACACTCGACCCGGCCACCGAGAAAACCGGCCGCCGCGTCCTTCTGATTTGGATAGCCCTGCTCTTCACGCCGCCCCTCGTGTTTCTCATGCTCGGCGTCATGATGGCCATGCTCGAAAGCACCGCTACGAACCTAGAGTCGGGAGGGCGAGCAGTGATCAATCTTCTGACTGTAGCGGTCATTATGTTCCTAACAGCCCTAAGCCCATGGGCCCTCGCCAAGTTTGCACCTGTGCTGCCTGTCTCAAGTGGGGCCGAAGGCGCATCCGTCGGCGTACCCGATGGCTCGGACGGTGCCCCGGGAGGCAGCAGCGGAGAAGGTGGATCAGCGACGTCGGCCCTCGCAGGAAGCGGCGGATCGCCCGAGCCGGGGCCGGGTGGCGGATCGTCTAGTGGGCTTATTGAAGCGCTGGGCGGCGGCGGAGGTGGCCCTATGGCGATCGGTGCAGCGGCTGCATCCGAGGACGGCGACGGGGAAGGCTCTGCAATCGGCAAACGTGCCGGGCAAGGAGCCCAGCTCGGCGCTGCCGCTGGCGGTATCGGCGCCCCCGCGGGCGCCGCCGCAGGCGCTGCCGTGGGTGCGGGTGAGGAAGCTGGCAACGCAGGCAAGGAGGCGACATCAGAGGGCGCAGAGGCCGCGGGTAGTGCTGCTGAGAGCAATGACAGTGCCGGTGAGGGAGCCGCCGGTGGCAGTGGCACAAGCGCCGAGTCCCCTTCA
>JAUNTT010000004.1:28583-42175 GCA_030538555.1 Micrococcus sp. | reverse complement strand
GCAGCAACCGGAGCTGACGCACCAGGCGCCGTGGGTGCCACGGCGTCCTCCGGTGACGGCGGCGCTGGAAGCGCCGACGCCGCCGGCGAAGGCTCCACCGGTGCCGCCGGTGAGGGAGCCGCCGGTGGCAGTGGCACAAGCGCCGAGTCCCCTTCAGCAGCAACCGGAGCTGACGCACCAGGCGCCGTGGGTGCCACGGCGTCCTCCGGTGCCGCCGGTGAGGGAGCCGCACCTTGGGGGGTCGTGCGCGCGACCCCCGAGGATGCCGATTCGGGGGAGCCCACGGACAGCCCCGCTGCCGACGACAAGGGAGCTAGTCGTTTTCGTGCGATGCCGTCATTCGCCCTTAGTACCGGCGCCAGTAAGGTCGCACAGTCCATTCAGTCGCTCGGAGATTTGGCAATCGCTGAAGCAGAGCAGATCACAGATGAGGTCGAGCACTAATGCCACTTACGCCTCACTATCTCGGCGGGGACACCTCCCATCGCGGCATCTTCGGCGGCAGCAGTCCCCGCCGCACAGGACTGCTCATATGGTTTGCAGCCTTTTCGTTCCTTACCCTTTTTCTCCAGCTGGCAGGCTTCGCTGTCTCGATAGTGCTACTGAGCTTCATCCTAGTGGCTACAATTCCTCGTGGCCGCCAGACCCTGTGGCAAGAGTGGCTCGAACAGCGAGCGTGGAAGAAACGGATTCGAGCGGGGATGACTGTCTATCGCCCCATCTCCAGACGTCCCAAGGGGGTACACCTCACGCCCGTTGAGGATGCAGCTTTCCGAGACTGGCCGGAAGGAGCGGACGGCATGAACTGGCTACAGAGCTCTAAAGGTCGCCCGGGGATCGCCTGGCACACGCCGGTGGACGAACCTCCGTACCTTCAAGTGACTTGGCGAGTGGAGGGTTCGATCGCGGGACTAAGGTCTGATGACTATGTGAACCTTGCTTCTACAGCGTTTGGGGCACTTTTGGCCGAGACGGCACGCCCAATGTCGCTCATCGACAGTATTCAGACTGTCACTCAAGCCGCTCGCATCGACATGACCGAACATGAGATTTGGCTCATTCAGAACGCGGCAGAGGATGCGCCCGGCATCCTCTTCGAATCCTACGGCCAACTTATCGGCATGATGGAACGATCGGCTATGGGTCAGGAGCATCACATTGTTGTTCGGTGGCCACTCAGCAGCGAGTTCCTTGAGCGTGCATCCCACCTCGGCCCACAGCACGCCGGATGGTTGGAACTCATGAACGCAGAGATTGCTAAGGTGACCCGAAGGCTCAACCGGTCCAAACTGGGATCAGCGCGCCCATTGACCGCGCGGGAGCTCACCGCCGTCATCCGCCACATGCAGATGCCCTCGTGGCCGCGAGGAGATCTCTCAGGCATCGACCCGGATGAAATCGGCCTGCCGTACGACGAGGGAGCGCGGTCCTACGTCGTCACGGAGGATCTCAATCCACAGGGTGAAGTCGAGCAGTGGCTCCACCGCACGGCGGAGGTCACGGCGAAAAGGTTGGAGTCCGAGCAGTTCGACGCCCTATGGCTCATGCCGATTCTATCTGCCCTACCGGAGCAGATCCAACGAACGGTGAGCACCCACATCACCACACGTCCCGCAGGCGCTGCCCGCCGTGACGCTCGCTACGACCTCACGTTGGACACAGCAGAAATGCGCGAACAGCGCAGGAAGGGACAGATTCTGGACGACACGTTGAACGCAGAGCATAAGGCTGCACAAGTACGGCATATGGATCTGCGTCCTAACACCGGAATCCAGGGAGCTGGTTGGGCGATGCACATCACCATTTCGGCGCGCTCTCTTCCAGAGCTGCGCAAGGCGCGCGACATCATCACTCAAGGTTGCTCCGATGCTGGCATCGCGTCCCTCGACTGGTTGGACTCCCACCACGGGGCGGCCATGTCTTGGACATGGCCGATCGGGCGGGGCATGACGATGTACAAGCCGACTGCAACGGCCAGGATGCTGTCGACGCTGTCCGCGCGGGATCAAGGGGATTCGCTGTGAAGTTGATTACACGCAGGAAGCACACGTCCACGCCCACGGACGGCCCCAAGGCCCTTCTGCGAAAGTCGAAACAGCCAGTTTCCACGATTCCTGAGGACTCGCCTCTGAGCGTAAGCGGGGTGCTACCACCTCGCCCCATCCTCGGGCAACAAGTCCCATTGTCCTTGCGCCCTAAACTTGCATCCCCTGCCCCGAGCACCACTCGCCAAACGGAGATCCTCAACACGGCGATCGTGGCAGCCCCTACGGGCCATGAGGGAACCTTGATCGGCACGGACCTTCTTAGCGGGGGCCTTTTCGCGCACGATCCCTTCACGGCATACCAAAGCGGGCACATCACATCACCGAACGTCATCGTGCTAGGCGTAATCGGATCAGGGAAGTCATCCCTCCTGAAGACCGTCTATGTGCTTCGCCCCCTGCTTTATGCCGGCAGGCGCGTCTTCGTCTTGGACAGAAAGCCGCGCGATGACGTGGGAGAGTACACGGAGCTTGTCGAGCGCTTCAAAGGGAATGCGATCAAGATGCGTACCGATGAAGATGGGACTCGCCTGAACCTGCTCGACCCCGTGATCTTTCGCGGGGCTGGTCCGAAGGCGCAGATGAGACTCCTCAAAGCCGTTGCTGAGATCGGCCGCGAGGACGGCACCCCCCTGGATTCCTGGGAGTTCAAAGCACTACGCCTGGCCAGAGATGCGGCTCTACGGGAGGCTGAGCGTCAGGACCGGGTACCCGTGCTCGACTACCTCGTACCCGCCCTAGGGGCAATGACTAGTGAAGTTCGAGGGCGCCCCGAGATTGCCGACCTCTCGAAAGACTCCCTAGAGCGCCTACACCAGGCAGGCGTCGGGCTTCGCTTCCTATTCGAAGAAGTAGTCCTTGAAGGCCTTGGAGGGATGTTTAATGGGGAGACAAGCACCAACGTTCGCCTATCAGAACGCCTTGACTCGTTCGACCTCTCACAGTTGCCTTCCGACGGGCCAGCGGTACCTATCGCAGTCGCGGTCGCGCAATCTTGGCTAATGGGAATGGTCACCTACGAACGGGGGCGGCAGACCAATATGGTCGGCGAGGAGGGGTGGCACCTTCTCGACGGGCCGGGCGCTAAATTGGTGCGATCCAACCAGAAGTTGTGCCGTGCCCTGGGAATCTCGAACATCTACGCGATGCACCATGTTGCGGACGTCGACCCCAGGTCGGTAGGCATGTCGATCATCAAGGAGGCCCAGACCGTCCACATCTACCGTCAAGATAGGGCCGCCGACATCGACGCAGTCATTCAAATGTACGACTTCGATCCTGCAACTCGGCACACTCTCTCGTCGCTGCCTAACGGAGAGCATCTGTGCAAGATCGCAGAGCGACCCGAGGTGCGAGTCAGGCACATGAGGTCGCAGCTGGAAAGCGAACTTACGGACACGAACGAGGCAATGATCCGCAGGGGGCTGGCATGAGACGTGAGCGCCCCGCGCGCGCCCGTAATCTCGGTCGGCGGAATGCCCCATTGATGCTGCTGTCGCCCACCGAGAAGCTTGCGGGTCTGGGAGTTGTCCTTTTCCTCATCGTGGTTGTAACCTGGAGCCTGACTGTCGCGATTGCTGCACTACAGGGCGGCACTGTGTCGCTCGTGAGCTTTGGTGCTGCCATTCTGTTGGTTCTCGCCGTGCTAGCAACCATCACTTTGCTTGCGCGTTCTCACTTGCGTAGAAGCAGGAGGTCTCGCGCACCGCTCGGCATGGCCACTAAGGCGGAGGTTAAGGCTCAATCGGGAGCCAAACGAGCGCGCGCTAAAGCAGCTCATCTACGTCCATCACTGGCGGAAAAAGTAGCAGGCGCGCCTCTGGACGAGATTGCACTGTATCTGGGCGACGCGGTTGGCGGCATTGCCATGTACGCCACCCTTGAGGATCAGGGCGTTGTCACTGGCAAGACGGGCGCCGGTAAGGAGATCTATTTCGTTGTCCGCATGGCCCTTTCAGCGCCCGGGCCAGTCGTCGTCACGACGACTAGAGCTGGCGTCCTCGACGTTATCGCGGCCAAGAGAAGTGAGAAGGGTCGGGTCTGGGTATTCGACCCTCTCAATCTCGCCCACTGGCCGGACAAGATGGTGTGGGACCCGATCGACGGGGCGGAAAAAGACACCGTGGCCCGCGCGCGAGGGCGCGCGTTCGTTGCTGCACTGGGAACGAGGGATGGCAGGGGAAACGACGAGTTCTTCAAAGAGACGTCAGGTGCCGCCATTCAATACATGGTGCACGCGGCGGCCTTGGCGCGCCATGCAGGTGAAGCACTAACGATTCGGGACGTAGCTGGCTGGGCCATGCGGTTGGATAATGGTGCCGAGCTGCCACGCAGGATTATCGAACGCTCGTGCCACCCCCGCGCTGAAAAATTGTGGGCGGAGATGCTGAAATCTGTGGCGACTGGCGCAGACGACACGGTCGCCTCAACGCGAGTCACACTGCGCGGCGCACTAGACGCGATCAGCTCCGGTTCCGTCCTGAATGTACTCGTACCGCGCAAGGGTGCGTCGACGTTCTCTCCCCGAGAGTTCGTACAGTCAAGGGACACCCTGGTCCTAATTGCTGACGCGAATGCGCTCACCAACGTCGCGCCCCTTACCACGATGCTGCTCCAAGAAGTGTGGGACGTAGCCAAAGAGGTTGCACGAGACAAGCCGAATGGACGACTAGACCCACCCATGCGGATCGTCGGCGATGAAATTTGCAACGTCGCGCCAGTAGAAAAGCTGCCTGAGATGACGACTGACGCGCGAGGGTATGGGATTCAAATAGTCACCTTCATTCAGGCCGGAGCGCAGCTCGTGGCACGCTATGGGCGTGAGCGCGCGGAAACCCTGTTGGCACAGGCCGGGTTCGAGATCCTTCTGCCGGGATCTAAGGATTGGGACACCTTGGATCGGTATTCGAAGCTGCTAGGGTCGGTCGACGTTGCCGAGTCAACCATCTCAACGTCTAGCGAAGGCAGCCGACAGAGCGCAAGCTACAGCATGCGAGACCACCGTGTTCTGCGCCCTGAAGAGGTCCGTAAACTGTCGGGCGACGGTTCAGCTCTTCTTGTCCCGGCCATAGGCGAAGCCGTGATGTTGGAACTGACGCCGTGGTTCAAAGCGCCAGACGGGGACGAGCTCAGTGAGGACGCTCGGCGCACGGGTGACCATAGAGCTGCCCAGGCATTGCTGGAGGCAGAAGCGGAGAAGGCGAGAGGACAGTGACAGAGCTGGAAGAGAGAGTTGCCGATCTGGAGAAGATCGTCCTTGATCTAAGTCGGAGAGTGAACTCCCCCGAGGGGGCGACCCAAGACATAGCGGCATCGGGGAGCGATCGCGAAGTTGAGGACGCCGGCGAAGAGGCTTGGACCCCGGTCGCATGGTGTGATCGGGCTAGTCGTGAAGAATGGCGAAAACTGGTTGCGTGGGTCGACTGGTTGCGCGGCACATACGACGTGACCGAGGACCTTGAGATCCGCGAGTGTTGGCCAGCCCATCGCGGACTCGCTAATGAGCTCGCAGCACTCCGTGACGCGTGGGAAGCCCTGCATCAGGCAGACCATCATGATGAAGACAAGCAGGCGATCATCCACTGGCATCATTCGTGGCTGGGGCCTTTCCTTACAAGGGCGCGCACCTACCGCATAAGATCGTGCTCGCACGCCCGCCACGAGCGGGTTCGTCCTCCGGTGGCGACGAACTGGGCACTCGTGCCCACTCCCGGCGAGATCGTCACCGCGGGTGACGCAGATTCGAAGAGCGAGGTGGCCACGTGATCGGGTTGTCAGTGACGGGGACTGGAGGGCGCGATGTCATCAGGTGCGTCCCCTGCAACCGGGTAGCCCCCACGAGAGGTGACTCCCGGGCGGGCCCTGTGACGACTAGTTGATGGTGCATCTCCCCGCGATTGTGTGCTGGTGACTCGGTGCTGCAGACGTGCAAAAGCTTCGCGAACTTCGTCGTGATGAGGCAGATCGATGGAGTCGTCCACCACCCCCGGCACGCGATGGGCAGCGGCCTCGTCGAGCAACGCACTCATGGTCTCCGGCAGAAGGTCGAGCTGAGACCCGACCTCTGCTGTAAGGTCGGCCCAGGTCGATGGTGGCGAAGCGACGATTAGCACAGTCGCGGCCCTCGCAGCGTTCACACGCTGCTCGATGTTGGCACTATTCGGCCGCATCGCCAGCTCTTCTTGGAAGGTGCGCAGGTCCACCCCGATGATCCGTTGGATCAGCGGACCGGATTGTTCGAGCCTGTTTCTCAACGTCTGGGGCCCATTGTCGGATAGTAGACCCGCAGGGTCCTGGCCTGGAGGTAGCGCTATACTGTCCGCCGCCAGGCCCATGTCGGTGAGAATGCGGTAGGCAGTCTTCGAAGCCTTGTAGCCGGCCTGATCTGCATCGAACGCCACCAGCACCCGGCGGCCTTGCAAGGTTTGTGCCTGTGCTGTGGTGAAGGCTGTGCCCAAGGGGGCCACGCCCACGAACCGGCCGTCTCCCGCCAGGGTGATCGCCATCGCATCCATGGCGCCCTCGACGAGAACGGCACTAGCCTGCGGGTTGGCGGCCAGAGCGTCGCACCCGAGCAGCGTCGAGCCCTTCTGCCAAACCGCGGTGCTGCGCCCGTTGAGGTACTTGGGTGCACGGGGGTCCGAGTCATCCAGGCGTCGCCCGGTGAAGCCGCAGATCGTCCCGTCGTCCTTAACGACCGGGATGATAACTCGATCCCGGAAGGTGTCGATCAGAGTTCCTCGACGCGAGTAGCGAGCCAGATCGGCAGCGAGCAACTCGTCGGCGGTGAAGCCTTCATCCTGCAGCGCGATCACGAGATCGTCCCAGGACTTCGCGGCGTGTCCGGCCTTTAGTCCGGCCTCAAGGTCGCCGAACCGTCGTCTCATGTGTGTCTGTGCTCGGGAACCGTCGTATGCCTGACTCCAGTGCTCCCACGCCGCCAAGTTGGCCGCGTGGATACGTGCCACTGACACCTGCGGCTCGGCGCGCTCGAGCTCGGTCGGTACGGCGTCGTCCCACGGCGCGCTTGAGGGCGGGTGATCCTCGCTGGTGTTCGGTGCTGACGACAGGGTGACGTGGTCGTGCGCGAGGAGGGGGAGGACGTGATCGCTGTACCACTGCTCATCGGCAGGAGTGAGGGTGCTGTCTTCCTCACGGGTGCCCCTGTCCTGATCTTCGTCGAGCCACTGCGTTGCGCGAAGGATGGCTCGCGACGCAGCCTCGTCGACGTCGTCGTCCGAGGCCACACCATCGTGGAGGAAGTCCGCGACCTCGGCTGGCTCTGTGGTGGTGAATCGTGCTGTTTCGTGGATGACCTCGACCAGATCGGGCCAATCTGGTGAGTCAAGGAACGCCTCAGCCTGCGCCTCATCCATATCGCGGAGCCAGATCGACGCCCAAGCCGGGAGGAGTCGAGTCGGTGCTGTGCTTGGCAATCTCGTCCCAGCTTGCCCATTGAGCCTCCACCACAGAGCAGCCGCGGGTCTCTCCGCCGGCAGCGGACGCTCAAGGCAGTGGCGCAGCAACTCGTGCGCGTCGACTCCGGTCGCATGTGCCCGGTCAAGAACAGCAAGGACTGCGCGGAAGAATGGATCGCGGACCGCTCGCTCGTCCTGCGACTGCACCAACGCGGTCCAGGTCTTGCGATCCTGCGCCCCCTGTGCGGTTGCGCGGGCCACTTGCTCGGACAGTGCGTTGCGGGCAAGGTGCTGTCGAGCATCCATAGGACGCTGTGACCCCAGTGGCTCCGGATCCGCTTCGGGAACGCCGGTAAGCACCCTCCACAAGGCGACTGTCGCCACGAGTTGGCGCCGATGCTCGAACTCAGCCGCCCATCGTGGAAGTTCCCGACGAAGCTCAGCTTCCAGCGCGCGACGAACGGCTCGCGTCTCCTCGTTGATCTCACTCAGACGAGCTCGAAGGTACGGGCCCCAGGTGGCGTGCTGGTCGACGCTAGACGGGATCGGTGCGAGCCACGTCAAGGCGGGATCGGCACTGGCGCCCGCTCGCTTGGCCGCTTCGCCCCCCAACCGCCACCAAAGAACGCTGGCCAGGTCGTGCGCGGAGTCAACCTCCCGAGTGTCATACACTGCCTGAAGTTCCTCGACCGGGTCTTGTCCGGGGTGCTCCAGAGTCCACTCAGCCAACAGAGCCCGCAACGGTTCCCACGCGCGGCCCGTCCTGATATTCGGGTCCACCTCGTCCACACCCGTGTCGATCCGGTGAAGGACCGCAGCATCAACTACGTTCAGCACCGCCACGGTGCGGGCGTCCGCGAACTGTAGACAGTGCTCGGCGACGTTGCGCCGTGCATCCGTGAACGACGCGATGGTTGACCTGGCCGAGATGGCCGAGCCATCTCTTTCGATGATCTTCTCGACAAGCTCCACAGCCGTCTCGGGGTCGACCGCCTCGGGACGAATGACGGAGTGCTCGCCACCGTCAGTGCTCATGGGGACGTACAGGTGGTTGCGCGCGCGACCCCGTGACGATGCAACGTAGAGCCCTTGGCGATCCTCGTCACCGCGCAGCAGGGTATGAGTGACATCCACGGTCATGCCCTGTGACGAGTGGACGGTGACTGCGTACCCGAGGTCTACGTGCTGGGCCACGTAGTCCGCCGCGAGCCACACATCGCGATCGGTCGCTGAGTGTCGGGCCAGGACCGCACCGTCCGCGTCTACCGACCGCACGGTGAATCTGTCACCATTCTTCACCCAGTGCGTCGGGGTGATCATCACCCGTCGGTCGTTGCGTCGAGCGACGATACGATCGCCGACACCAATCTCCATGGCCGCCCGGCCGCGCACGGTGATGTCGGTGTCGACCTCGCCACGCCCGACACGCCAGTTCCGGGCCAGTGAGTTGAGTGCCGCAACGTGGTCCCGCGACGTCGCCAGCATCATTGCGTCTCGGCCGGCGGCGAAGTCGAGCGCCCAAGCGGACACGACGTCATCAACCTGTGCATCCACCGGTCCGGCGTGCAGCCTGCCGTTGTCGGCCCACCATGACGCCGCCACCCGGTCGCCCGCGCGCACGGCTAGCGACACTTCTGCTTCAGCGCGGTCGTCGAAACGGACCACCTCGCGCAGGCTCACCGCTCCCACTTCGCGCGCGATGTCCCTGACAACGCCCCCCGCACCGACTGACGCTAGCTGTCGATCATCACCCAGGAGGCGCACGGTAGCCCCTCGCTCGATGAGCCACTGCATGGCGTCTCGCAGTTCCGAGGTCCCTGCGAGGCCCACTTCATCAATGACGACCAGGCATCGCTCGTCGACTGAACCAGCCCAGACAGGGAAAGCGGACTGCCCTCGTACGGCGTGCACGAGCTTGGCGAGCGTATCCCCCTGCGCCCCGAGCTCCTCGCCGATGAGGACACCAGCGGAGGCGCTGGGAGCTAGCGCCACAACTTGCCCGCCCGTGTCCCGCCAGGCTGCAGCCAGGACCCTCATCGCGGTTGTCTTACCTGTTCCGGCCGGCGCCAACACCAGTTGGGCGCGAAGACCGGAAGTTGCGAGGTCACGCACCAGGTGAGCTTGACCCGGATTGAGCGCGCGACCGTTCGCTTCCTGTTCCAGTAGCGCCACGTCAACGGCGACAGACGGCACCCGAGGCGCTCCCGCCAGACGGGACATCGCGATAATGTCATCCTCGGCTTGCAATACCTGCGAGGACGTGAAGAGCTGACGAAGGGGCACGTCGTAAACACTTGTGCCGTCGTCTCGCAGTAGGGCGTCCGGGACGTCCACCCGGGCTGCAGGCTTATCGAGACGCACAATCTCTGGGGCACTGCAGGCAGCTCGAACGACGTCGTTCACCCACTCATCCAACCGCGACAAGGGCACTGCGTGCTCACGGGCAAGGCGCTCGGCCTCGGCGCGAACGTGCGTTATCTGCCATCGCGCGCGTCTGGCGGAGACGCGCTCCACCACCTCCGCTGCAACGTCCACAGCCAACGGGACGCGTCCAGAGCGCACATCGGAGGCTAGAGCGGTGAGGACCATGCTCTCGACGGCGCTATCTGAGCCGAGGCATTTTTCGGCCTCAGCGCGCCATGCACGTCGCTGGTCATCCTCCGAGCGGGGCTCATGCTTCGACCCCCGCGTCTCCAACGTCGCTTGCTGGGCGAGCTGCACGGACTCCTGTGGTGTGGGAACACGACCATGCCGCCGGCGGAAAGCACTGACGAGCACGTCTCGACGTGCCTCGATCGAGGCACGTCGAGAAGACCACATCGTCAGCAGCTCCGGATTGATGCCGACGATTTCCCGGACCTCGCGCAGGCCGTCCTGACGGTCAACCGGAGCGAAAGTCACCCCGAGACGATCAGTCAGCAGAGCCTCGAGTCGGCTGTTGTACCGTTCGCTGGCCGCGACTGTCGCGCTGAACAACACACTTCCGTCGAGTGCCAGCCAAGCACCGTCACTTGGGTCTTGGACCTTGTTCGAGATGGCCAAGTGGGTGTGAAGATCCGGATCACCGGCCCGACTGTCTCGATGCTCGAATTCGGTTGCGATCAGACCTCGGGCCCGCACTTTCCGGACTCCCCGGGCACCCCTGCGGGTGTAGGCAACCTCCTCTTCGAGCCAGTTGAGCACATCGGCCACGGCGTCTCTGTGCGCCTCACGGATGGCCACTGCCACGTCCAGGGGCGCCACCGACCACAGAGCAGAGACCGACTTGACTGGTGAGAAGGTCAAGTCGTAGCCAGCGACACCGATCGCCTCCGGTCGCATCTTCTTGGCGATGAAGCCTGACAGCTCGCCCTCATCCAGGGGAGAGGCACCACCGTTCTCCTCGCGGAAGACCGTCAACGCGACACCGTCTCGCACGGTGGCGCGCTCGTCTGCCGAGAGCTTTCGCGTCACGCCGTGCGCCCGCGCGTACTGCTCGTACCCGATGGCCAAGCGCTGTCGGAAGGCAGAATCAGCGTCGATCGTGAGGTAGGACCTACCGATCCTGGCTGCACGTAGAGCCGCTTCGGCCCCAGCACCGGACTTGAGGAGAGCGCCCACAATCTCCTCTGCCTCGGGGTGGATTCCCTCCCCGAAGAGGGCCTGCATGTGAGCCTCGGTGACCCGATCGCCGGCGGCGAGGGCGCCACCTGCCTCTCGCAGGCCGACGAGACCGGACCCAGCCCAGCGGCCCGGGGACTCACCCTTCTCGCTGTAGTAGTTGCCCAGCTCGGGCGCTGCAGGTCCATCAAGATCACCTTGCGCGGTCGAGCGCAGAAGGTACAGGTAGCCCGTCGAAGCGCTCAGCTTGTGCAGGCTCATCACACAGGCGAGTGTACGCGCGGCCCTGAGTGCAAGAGGTGTGAGGGATCGGCGTGGTCAGAAAATGCTGGAGGGGTCGGTGCGTTGGATCTGGGTTGCGCGTGAGATGCTGGAGGTGGCTCGCTGACTGCGCACCGATGAGGAGGAGGCTCGGATGGCATCTCGTAAGGAAGTGGCAGCTCGCTCTAAGGCCAGGGAGGCTCGGGCGAGGCTGGAGGCCGAGCGCAAGGCTCACGAAGATGCTGTGGACGCGCGTGTGGCCGACTACGTGCTACGAGCAGAGGAGGTGCGCGAGGCTGAGGAGGCGCTGGCCGCCGCCCAAGAAGCCGTCCGTCTGCGCATCGCCGATCGTCGAGTGGCGCTAGGTGGCGTGATTGACCTTGAGAGGGACCTGGCCGTAGTACGTGCACTCACGGGGGCGACTCAAGCTGATGTGACGGAGGCGCGTCGGGAGCTCCGCTCTCGCGTCGGCGCAGCGTCACCGGATGAGGGCGGTGAGGGCTGATGCCTCGTGGGTGGATCGTGACAGAGGATCTGCGAGGGGTACCTGTCGAACGTCAGGACGTCGGCGCTGTGTCGTCCTCGATGTCGCCCGAGGCGTACCTGCGTTTGGCAGATGCAGCCTCCGAGCGCGACCTCGAACCATTGATTCACCGCATCACCCGCTCGGGTGGCATGGACCGGTACCTCATGGACCCACGCCTCCGGGTCGAGAGAGCCAACGTACTAGCCCCGTTCTGGGCAAGCGTTCAAAACTTGCTGAGCACCATCCGTTGGACGGCGACCAAGGCGCGTAACGCCTTCCGTCTCCTTGTGACTCCTCGCCCGAGGCCCTCCTGGGCCACGTCGTCGCCTGCAGAGAAGTCCATCCCCCAGCAGTCAACCGCAGATGTGACACGACAGGCACGGGCGTCGGGTCAACCTGCCCAGAAGCCGACGAACCAACCGTTCGATCGATCACCTCGACCGGAGCGAGAACTCCGGGACCCCGCAGTCGAGCAACACGAGCCCGAATCCGCGAGAGTCCAGGAAGGATCCTGGCAGACGGTTCACCAGTGGTCCATTGTCAACGCTGCTGGCGAAACCCTGTATCGCGGTCAGGCTGTCGGAGTGGAAGGCTCGTCACGGGAGGCGGAGCAGGCACGCCGGGCACCGTTGGATGAGATTCCTGGTGTCCCAAGGAACGCCAGTATTCATTGGGAGGGTGAGCCGACGTGGTCGTCTACGGGTGTGCGGGCAAGTGGCGTCGCTAGATCCCTGACCTACGTCGCAGGCGCTCGGCTGGCCGACGGCGGACTGTCGTGGAGCAGTGTGCGTCGAGCAGGGGAGGAGATCGCCAGCGTGCTGCGCGGAGCACCGACGACAGCGGCCCCTCGAGCTAAGACGGATCTGGAACGGGCTCTGGAGCGGATGTCGCAACGTCACGGGCAAGAATCTCCGGAAGCGTCAATCGCAGCAGCCTTCGAGAGGCTCGCGGACAGGGTTGAGGGTCGAGAGGCCGACGAAGCACCCTCACAGACCGTCGAGGCCGACGAAGCACCCTCACAGACCGAGATCGTGGTACCTCTTCGGCCCGATCGTTCGGCGCGGGTGTCGAACAGCAAAGCGACAGACCGTCGAACCCCGTACCACGAGCGATACGCCGGGGAGATCCCCATCGAGGAGCCACCTTCGATGACTCCGCATCGGTGAGGTCGGACAGTGGCGGCGCGCTCGTACATCTCGACCGAGCGACGCGCCAGGAGGGTGTCGTCGCGCGGTGGCGAGGTCTCACTGCGGTCATCACCCACCCGACACTCCGGTGCAGTCTCATTTGGCTCGGAGCCGTCTCGGGCCGAGGACATGGCCGGTTCTGGATCGGGGGCGGCCGCGTTGTGATCGCACACAGATTCGCGTTTGCCCTCGCGTACGGAGTCGAAGTTCTAGCTGCCGAAGACCAGATCGCACACACATGCGACAACCCTCTGTGTCTAGATGCAGAGCATCTGCAGCCGGTAGCGGCTTGGGAGAACGCGCAACAATGGGCCGCACGTCGAGGGCGATGGTGGGGCCCACTAGCTGACGCACGTGGCGCTCTTCGACGCGCGCGCGGCATCCGCGACGGTCTGAGAGCGGGCCGTCCTGTGGACGCAGTGATGGCCGAAGGTCGCTCAGCTCTGGAAGAGGGCCAGCTCTCGCTCTTCTAGCGGTGTTAGGCGTTCCGCGCGGAGTGCGCCTTCATGGTGACGAACGGTCTCCGTGCGACTCGCATGCCCTCCGTAGCCGTAGC